>NZ_JBEXLC010000026.1:0-71659 GCF_040609795.1 Nocardia sp. NPDC004604 | reverse complement strand
CGCGCGCACACTGATAGAACACAACCTGCTCGACGAACTGCGGATGGTAGTTTTCCCGGTCGTGCTGGGATCCGGCCTGCGTTTCTTCGACGAGACCAGCGACAAGAAGCCGCTGCACCTGGTCAACACACGAAAGATGGGTGACGGCCTGCTGTTCTACACCTACGAATTCGTGCAAGGCTAACGGATGTAGACGGCGACGAAGTCGCGTTCGTCGGTGTCGAAGTAGCGTCCCCCGTTTCGACGGAATTCGGGGAGAAGCTTGATGGCGGGCGGGTTGATGGGGTCGCGGATGCTGTCGTAGGTCATGAACGAGACCCAGGCCAGCAACAGCGGGATCCGCTGGTTGTGGCCAGTCGCGATACCCAGCTGGGCTGGATCTCCTCGGAAGCCCACATCCGCGACCTGATCACCGAACTCGAACTCGGTCCCCGATGACCAGCGTGATGCCCCGAGGAACAGCCCTCAGGGCATCACCACGTCACCGCCGTAACACGCACCCACTCAATACCGCGGAAAAGACCTCCACAGCAGCGTAATTCGGTCACCAACAGACGCTAACGCCAGTTTCCGTTCAACTGGACCCCACATGCCGTGAACAAGTCGGTCGTGACCGCGCGCCGGATCGCCGATATGGATGCGACGCCTGCAGCGCAAGGTCGTTGTCCGTGAGCCAATTTCCGACGGCTCGGATCGAGATCTCAGCAGGCCACGCCGTCGAGGTGCGGCTTGCGGCCGGTTTCGGCGGCGCGCACGGCGGCGGCGATGGCGACGACCGGCGGCACCCAGCGGGCCTCGGCCGGGGAGATTCCCCAGCAGGCCGCACCGGCCGAGAGCCGGGTCGGCGGCAACGGGATGCTCGCACCGCCGGTGTGCACGATCGCGCCGACCGCGCGCAATGCGCCGATCGCCTCCGCGGCCTTGGCGGCGCCGACGACCAGATGGATCTCGCGGCGCTGCGCGCCCGGAATCTCGATCACCGGACCGGACAGATTGTTCGCCCGCAGGAACCGGCGCACGGTGGCGGCCAGTGTGCCGGTGAGTTCGATGGCCGATATCTGCTCGTCGGTGATCAGGCAGACACCATTGACCGTTTCGGCGACGGTCCACCCACGTCGGCGGCAGTCCTGAACCGTATCCGAAGTGGCCTCGGTGACGGAACTCGGAAACGTCGTGGGCACTGTCTTCTCCGTTCTGGGTCAACCTGCGACCATCAGCGTCACATCCCTACCTGGGCATCAAATCTGTTGGCGCTTAGAGTTTCCCAACAGATTTCTTACGGCCCCGATTCTGCGGGGTTCGCAGGGCCGGTGACATCGGCCTATGGTCGCGGCCGGTGTCCTCCTTTGGTAGGACACCGGCGCCGGAATCATCCGGGTAGACCCCAGAACTGCCCGTGCAGTCCCACCTGGGCGAAATAGGCCGTGGCCGAGGCCGGATCGCGCCGGGTGTACCCGGATTCCATGCGCCCGGCGTACCAGTCGCTGGCCAGCCGCCACAGCGTGGCCAGGTCCATGACGTAACCCGGTGTCTGCCCGGTGTTCTCGAGCCAGGTGTCGACGCAGTCGGTCGAGCAGAACAGGCGCTGGTTGGCGCAGCTGTGCACTACGTCGTCCCAGATGCGGGGGACCGGGGTGAGGAAGTGGGCCACCTGATCACCCGCGGGCGGAGCCGCGCGGCCAACCACCCAGGCGTGCGGGGTGTCGCAGGCCGGGCAGCGCGTGGCGACCAGCACGTCCGGCTCGTCGTGGAGCAGGTGTGGGATGGCGAAGGAATCCCATGCGCAACCGCCCCACCACAGCGTGCCGGTGCCCATTACCGAGAAGCCGAGCGGGATGGCGGCGAAGGGGTGCGCCATGAGGATCCGGTCACGGTCCTGTTTGTCGAGGACCAGATCGCGGTGTTCGTGCAGCGCTGCGAGCGCGTCGCGAACCTCGGGGTGCGCGAGTCCGGTCTCGGCTGCGAGATCCGCTGGGGCAGGGGCGGTTCCGGTGCGGGCGAAGTGGGCGTACACCGCCACGCGGACCTGTTCCCGCTGCATCGCGGAAGGATCGTTCATTGCTCAACCTCCTGACACAAGTGCGGTGTCCCGGCCTCGGCCCCGGCGGATCGGAAGTCTTGAACGCTGGTGCGGCGGGCGCGACCTACCCGAGTCGGCGCGCTACCTCGCCGAGTCCAGTGGCTATGGCCTCCTGCTGTTCGGGGCTCAGCACATCGATGAGCACGCGACGGACCGTTTCGACATGGCCGGGAGCGATCTGCTCGAGACGGTGACGGCCGTCCGTGGTGAGAACGGCGGTGACACCGCGGATATCGGTCGGACAGGCCTCGCGGCGAACCAAGCCGGACTTCTCCAGCTGCGTAACCTGGTAGTTCAGGCCGCTTTTCGAGGTGTAGAGCGCATCAGCGAGTTCGGTCATCCGCAGTTGGCCGTCCGGGGCGGCGGCGAGGCGGACCAGGACTTCGTACTGGGTGTGCGAAAGCCCCTCCTGTTTGAGGTGCTGTTCGACCTGACGGCCGACGAGTGCCCAGGCCGCAAGGAAGCCCTGCCAGGCGCCCATCTCCCGATCATTGAGCCATTTCGGATCAGCCACGGCACCCACCCTACTCCTGTTGTTCAAATTTGAACAACAGGCTATAGTCGCGTGGAGTTCAAATTTGAACTACTTGGATGGAGAGCAGTGATGAGTGCAGTTTCGCGTCGCGATTCGATGAGCGGTGAGTCCGGGCAGATGCCGGTGCTCTACCTCTCGCACGGTGCGCCGCCATTGGCCGACCACCCGCGGTGGCCCGGGGAGTTGGCCGCGTGGTCGCACGAATTGCCCCGGCCCACGGCGATTCTGATGATCTCCGCACATTGGGAGGCCGCGCCGATCGCGCTCGGCGCGACCACCACGGTGCCGCTGGTCTACGACTTCGGCGGCTTTCCGGAGCGCTACTACCGGGTGCAATACGCCGCGCCCGGGGCGCCGGAACTGGCGGACAAGGTGCGCAAACTGCTCAGCGGCGGCATGGTCGATGTCCCGGATCGCGGGCTGGACCACGGCGCCTATGTGCCGCTGAAGGAGATGTATCCGGATGCCGATATTCCGGTGCTGCAACTGTCGATGCCAACGCTGGACCCGCAACGGCTGCTGGCGATCGGCCGCAAACTCGCGCCGCTGCGCGCCGAGGGTGTGCTGATCATCGGCAGCGGCTTCTTCACCCACAACCTGCGTGCCATCACCGCCGATGACGAGCACGTCCACAGCTTCACCGCCGAATTCGACGACTGGGGCCGGGAAACCCTCGCCGCCCATGATCTCGACGCCCTGCTCGACTTCGAAAACAAGGCCCCCGCGGCACATCTCGCGCATCCGCGCACCGACCATTTCGCACCGCTGTTCGTCGCCCTCGGCGCGGGCGCGGACGATCTGGCCGACCAACGCACCGTGATCGATGGGTTCTGGCTGGGCATGGCCCGGCGCTCCATCCAGTTCGGCTGATCCACCCCTGACGAAAGGCATCCAGATGACCGCAACGCTCACCGCCCCCGCACCGACCTCCGAAACCGCAACCCCCACACAGACTTACGACCTCGGCCTGCTGGTGCTGCGCCTGGCTGTCGGCCTCACCATGGCCGCCCACGGCGCCCAGAAACTGTTCGGCTGGTTCAACGGCGGTGGCCTCACCGGAACCGGCAAGTTCTTCGAAATGAGCGGCTACCCCGCGGGCAAAACAATGGCCGCCGTCGCCGGACTCACCGAAACACTCGGCGGCCTCGCCCTGGCCATCGGCCTACTCACCCCCCTCGCCGCCGCAGCGCTGGTCGGCACCCTCCTCAACGCCATCGCCGTCAAATGGAGCGGCAACTTCTTCGCCCCCAAGGGGATCGAATACGAACTGATCCTCACCCTCGCCGCCGCCTCCCTGTCCCTGACCGGCCCCGGCCGCTACGCCTTCGACCGGTTCATCCCCGCCCTGCGCACCCACCGCCTCATCGTCGGCTTCGCCGCCATCGTGCTGGCCCTGGTCACCGCAGGCGCGATCCTCCTCATCCGCAACTAACCCATCCCCCGAAACTGCACTATCTCCCCAGGCTCCGCCCGCCCCCTGACGCACCCCGACCCGCCCGGCAACATCGCCGGGCGGGTCTTTCGCATCCCACCCGAACACGCCGGATAGTCATCGAGAATGCGCTGGTGCAGGTGCGTTCTCGACGTTTACCTGCACGAGCGCATGGTGAGCGTTTGTCCAAGTTCTAGTGGGGGGAGTTGTGCGTAGGGGGCGACGGGGCGACGCCTGGTGTTGGCAGCGGTGCTGTGAGGTTCGGGGGTGCTTCGGGAGGTCGACGGTCAGGGGGCGATGTCAGCTGTTTTGGTACGGATTTCGACGATTGGGAGGGTGAGGGCGGTTGGTGCGTCTGCGGGGACGACGGGGTTGTTGGGGGCGATGGGGTGGATCTGGTGGTAGGCGACGTCTTGTGGGGGGCGGTGATCTTGTTCGCCCTTGTTGGGCCAGTAGGCGGCGGAGCGTTCGGCCTGGGCGGTGATGGTCAGGGAGGGGTTGACGCCTAGGTTGGCGGAGACGGCGGCGCCGTCGACGATGCTGAGTGTCGGGTAGCCGAAAACTCTGTGGTAGGCGTCGATTACGCCGGAGTTGCGGTCCGCGCCGATGGGGGCGCCGCCGAGGAAATGGGCGGTGAGGGGGATATTGAAGACTTCGCCCCAGCTGCCGCCTGCGACACCGCCGATTTCGTCGGCGACCTTGCGGGTCACCTCGTTGCCCGCCGGAATCCAGGTCGGATTCGGTTCACCGTGGCCCTGTTTGCTGGTGAGTTTGCGGCCGAAGAGGGTGCGCTTGGTATAGGTGGTGATGGAGTTGTCGAGGTGCTGCATCACCAGGGAAATGATGGTGCGTTCGCTCCAGTTCTTCACGCTCAGGAAAGTGAGGAGGGTGAACGGGTTTCGCACGACCTGGCCGAGGAAGCGCAGCCAGCGCGGTATTCTGCCGCCGCCATCGACCATGAGAGTCTGCAACAGCCCCATCGCATTCGAGCCCTTGCCGTAGCGAACGGGTTCGATATGGGTGTCGGCGGTCGGGTGGATCGATGAGGTGATCGCGACGCCCCGGGTGAAGTCGACATCCGGATTCACCTTGCGGGTGGCCGCGCCCACAATGGATTCGGAGTTGGTGCGGGTGAGTTCGCCCAGCCGGTTGGACAATTCGGGGAGTACGCCCCTATCGCGCATGGCGTGCAACAGCTTCTGCGTGCCGAGGGTGCCCGCGGCGAGTACGACCTGGCCCGCGGTGTAGGTGTGCGGGCGCTTGCGCACCCACGCGCCGGTGCGTTCGGTCGAGACGTCCCAGGTGCCATCGGGCAGTGGGCGGAGCGAGGTCACCGTTGTCATCGGGATCACCTGTGCGCCAGCCTTTTCCGCGAGGTACAGGTAGTTCTTGACCAGGGTGTTCTTCGCGCCGTGACGGCAACCGGTCATACATTCACCGCATTCGAGGCAGCCGGTGCGGTCGGGTCCGACGCCGCCGAAGTACGGATCCGCCACCGTTTTTCCCGGTTCGCCGAAGAAGACACCGACCGGGGTCTGTACGAAGGTGTCGCCGACGCCCATATCATCGGCGACTTTCTTGAACACTTCGTCCGCGGGTGTCAGATGCGGGTTCTGCACCACGCCGAGCATCTTCCTCGCGCGCTCGTAGTACGGCGTGAGTTCCGCGCGCCAGTCGGTGATATCGCGCCACTGCTGGTCCTGGAAGAACGGCTCCGGCGGCATGTAGAGAGTATTCGCGTAGTTGAGTGAACCGCCGCCGACACCGGCGCCGCCGAGGATCAGCACATTGCGCAGCGGGTGGATGCGCTGGATACCGTAGCAGCCGAGCTTGGGTGCCCAGAGGAATTTGCGCAGGTCCCAGCTGGTTTCAGGGAGTTCGTCATCGGAATAGCGACGACCCGCCTCGAGCACCCCGACCCGGTAGCCCTTCTCGGTCAGCCGCAGTGCCGTAACGCTGCCGCCGAATCCTGAACCGACGACGAGTACGTCGAAATCCGTCGCCCGCTGGTCCATGTGGTGCTCCTCGATCTGTGTCGCCAGTGACACCGGTAACACTACTACCGAGTAGCTAAGCCTCGCTCGAGGGTTCAGAGCTGGGATTTCACCAAGCGACGGTGGCCGCGATGGCCTGGTCGATGGGTGTCGGGTGCGGGCCGAGGCGCTGTTCGCTGGCGGTGGAGTCCAGTACGAACGGGCGGGTGACCCGGTAGCTCATCTCGAAATGGGTCGAGGAAGTCCGATGCGGCAGCGCGCACGACAGCATGAGCCTCGCGGGTGTGCAGCAGCTGGGTCCGGACCTCGGGCTTGCCGAAATCGTCAGTGCGGGGGAGGCGAGCATGTTGCCACCGCACCCCGAGGTAAAGAGCGGTGCTCGCATTAGTTGACATTGCTCTCACCGGCGCGCATGGTGATGCGTATGGCGACGACACCACGGGCCCGTGCCAGGGCCCAGACCATGAACGATATCGTCCGGATCGGACGCGAACATCTGGCCACCGATGGCGCGGCCGCACTGTCACTTCGCGCCGTCGCCCGCGATCTCGGTGTCGTCTCCTCGGCGGTCTATCGCTACGTGCGCAGCCGCGATGAGCTGCTGACCCTGCTCGTGATCGATGGCTACAACGCACTCGGTGACGCGGTGGACGCGGCGCTGGCCGATGCCTCCGACGATCCGATCGAGGGGCTGCGCATCGTCGGCCGCACCGTGCGTGCCTGGGCGCTGGCCGAACCCGCCCGCTATGGGCTGTTGTTCGGCACACCGGTCCCGGGCTACGACGCCCCGGCGGAACAGACCACCGTCCCCGGCACCCGGGTGATCACCACCATGCAGAACCTGTTCGCCCGCGCCTACCACGCGGGTGTGCTCACCGCTCCGGCACGGGAGCGGCCGATATCATCGGCGCTCGCAGGCAATTTCGCGATCATCAGAGCCGTCTTCGGTCACGACGTCCCGGACTGGCTCATCGCCCGCGGCGTCACCATGTGGACCGGACTCTTCGGTGCCGTGAGCTTCGACGTCTTCGACCAGTACGGCACCGATAGCTTTGCCGATCGCGCCGAACTGTTCGAGCTCCAACTGGAGGGCCTGCTCGAACAACTCGGCTACCACGGCTGACCGCGTCGCGTTCAGGTGATGAGGCGAGGCGGCGGCGCGCCGTGCGGGCCGCAGTCGATCGCCGTGGCGTAAGTAGTTCTTCTGGAACGGAATCAGCTCATGCTGCGCGGCGTCGACGACCTCGGCGGCCGAGAGCGTGGCCGAGCCTGTCGGTCGCAGTCCGACCCGTCCCGCGCCGCGCAAGGTCGCGCCATCGGGCCGCGTCGAGGCGATCGCGTACCGCGCCGCGCCCGCACCCGCCCAACTCCCCGATGACATCGCCCACGCCGAATTGTGGCTGCCACCACCGGTGAAACCACCGCAGATCCGTTCCCTGGTCGCCGCGTCACCCGCGGCGAACAGGCCGGACACCGTAGTCGCGCAGTCGTCGTCGACGATATCGATGCCACCGGTGCCGCGCAACGTGCCCTCGGCGAGCAGGTCGACCTCGAAACGGTCGGTGAACGGGTTGATACCGCGCCGATCGAACTGCAGGAAGAAGTTCGGCTGCCCTAGCCGCATCTGTGACGGGTACTTGCCCTCCACCGCAAGGCGATTCATATTCGTATAGGTCTGATCGAGAACCCGGTCCAGCCAATAGTGGTCGGCGAGATGGCCGCCGAGCGCCTCTCGACTCGCCTTCGCATTCGCCCGCGCCGTGGCCTCCGGGGCGACGTACCAGACACCGGTGCCGGAAGGCGCTGTGGCGCCACTGGTTCCGCAGTAGCCCTTATCGACCAGGGTCACCCCGGCCCCGGCCTCGCGCGCGTGGATGGCCGCCCATGTCGCGGCCGGACCGCCACCGATCACCAGGACGTCGGTGTCGGTCTGCCAGAGTTCACTGATGCGTCTGCTCCTGAGGCGTCGGGATTGCGGCCGAAGAATGGGCAATCATCAGCGGAATGCGGGGTCAGCGCAGGGAATTCGAAATCTACGAGGGTCATCGCCTTCGCAAAACCTTTCGAATCAGCGCGATTTGACGCTCGGATCATCGATGCGCGAGAAATCCGCGCAGCGGGCGCAGAACCATTGCCGCACCCGACGCGCCCGGCGATAGTTCTGGCCACATCCGGATCGGTAGAAATATCAGGAGGAACCATGACTGCCGCCGATCAACCCCGTTCGGGTGCCCAAGCGGTCGACCGCGCGATCCATGTCCTGAACTGCTTCGAGGGCGATGATCCGGAACTGTCGGTGAGTGAACTGGCCCATCGCGCGGGCCTGCCGGTCAGCACCACCTATCGGCTGGCCCAGGCGCTGGTCCGGGGCCGGCTGCTGGAGCAGGATCCGGCGACCGATCGCTACCGCATCGGCCAGGGGCTCGCCGCACTGGCTCGGCCAGCACTGTCGCGATTGGGTATCGACGCGGCCGCACCGCATCTGTATGCGCTGGCCGCGGGCATCAAGATAACCGTCAGTCTGAGCATTGCCGATGACCGGGACGCGGTCACCGTCTTCCAGGCCCGGCCGCCGGTGTACTTCTGCCCCAACCAACTGCCGCGTGCCCGCCAGCCCTTGCGATCCAGCGCGGTCGGGCACGCGCTGCTGGCGTTCGCGCCGGTGCGAGCCCCTGCCGACGGGCCGGCCCGGCAGCCGACACCGCTGCCGCCCCCGGATCTGGATCGCGTGCGTCGCAGCGGTTTCGCCGAGGAGATCATCGAGCGCGAGGATCCGGTGCGCTCGGTGGCGGTGCCGATCCTCGGTCCGGACAAGCAGGTCCGGGGAGCGCTCGGCGTGCAGGCTCGTTCGGTACGTCTCAATGCGGAATTGGTGCGGGGTATCGTGCCAGCGATGCGCCAGATCGCGGTGCGGATCGCTCCACTGTTCGATTCGACCACCGTCATTACCGATGCGCCGGTCGAGTTGTACTCACGGTGATTTTCACAATGTGAAATCGCCATTGTCGCCCGGCAGGGTCGACCCCACCATGGACACACAGCCGCGGGGTCGCCGCTTGTACCCAATCCACGAAGGTCGTTGAGATGGTTGAATCCATTGCGCTGATCCGCCGTCGCACGGTGGATCTCATGCGCCTCCCACACGGAGTCTGTCGCGCCTGAATCCGCGGTCGCCGAAGAACGGTAGCCGCATTCGACAATCAGGTAATTCTCGCGCTCAGCTGCCGTCGCGGTGTGACCGCTGCCGCCGCGCGGTAGGGCGTATTCGGTGAAAGAACTCCCATGACGTTGTTCCAGAAAACCAGGCCACGGCTCGTCCGTGCGCTGGCCGCCGCACTCACCATTCCCGCCGCACTCGCGATGCTCACCGGCTGCGGAAAGTCGGCGCCGGGCACCAATGCCGACGGCAAGGCCGTGCTGCGCTACCAGGGCGCGACCGGCCAGGTCTCGGCCTACGAGCTGGCCGACGACCTCGGCTACTTCTCCAAGATCGCATTGCACTGGGAGGGCGACACCACCAGCGGCCCGGCAAATATCCAAGCCGCCGCGACCCGCCAGATCGAATTCGGCAGCGCGTTCAACGGCGCGGTCGTCAAGTTGGTCGCGGGCGGCGCGGCGGTCACCTCGGTACTGAGCTCCTATGGCGCCGATGAGCAGTCGTTCACCGGCTATTTCGTCCGCGATGATTCCGGGATCACCTCGGCCCGGGATCTGATCGGCAAGAAGGTCGGCGTCAATACCCTTGGCGCACACCATGAATTCATCACCCGGGAATGGCTGCACCAGCAGGGACTGACCGATCAAGAGATCAAAAAGGTCGAGCTGATCGTGGTACCACCCGCCAATACCGAGGACGCCCTGCGCAAGGGCCAGATCGATGTCGGCACTCTCGGCGGCGTCTTCCGGGAGAGCGCGGAAGGGCGCGGCGGTATCCACCCGCTCTATACCGACAAGGCCCTGTTCGGTCAATTCGACTATGGCACCTACGTTTTCCGCAAGGCCTACATCGCCCAGAATCCGGAGGCCGTCAAGGACTTCGTACAGGGCACCGCACGAGCGACGCGCTGGCTCCAGGTGACACCGCGCGACGAGGTGGTGGCGCGCTTCGTTTCGATCATCAATAGGCGCGGGCGCAATGAGAACACCGACCTGCTGAAATTCTGGCGGAGTCCGGGCATTCCGGTGCCCGGTGCCGTGATCGCAGAGAAGGAACTGCAGATCTGGATCGATTGGCTGGTTCGCAATGGTGATCTGCCCGCAGGCAAACTGTCCGCGAAGGATCTGTTCACGAATAAGGACAACCCCTACGCCAATGGCACGTACGGCCCGACCACCGGGCCGACCGGAGAGGTGGTCGCGGCGAAATGAGTCAGGTGAAACTCGCACTCACCGGAGTGCGCAAACAGTTCCCGGTCCGGGGCGCCAACGCGGAGTTCACCGCGATCGAGGATATTTCGCTGGAACTGCGTAACGGCGAATTCCTGGTGCTGGTCGGCCCCAGCGGTTCCGGAAAGTCGACGCTGCTGGATCTGCTCGGTGGGCTGAGCAAGCCGACCGCGGGGCGGATCCTGTTGGACGGCAAGCCGATCAGCGGTCCGGGACTGGACCGCGGCATCGTATTCCAGCAGTATGCGCTGCTGCCATGGCGCACCGCCCGGGCCAATATCGAATTCGGCTTGGAGGCCAAGGGCGTCCGGCGCCGGGACCGCCGGAAGATCGCGGCGGAGTATCTGGAGTTGGTCGGACTCGACGGATTCGGCGATCGGTATCCGCATGAGCTGTCCGGTGGGATGAAGCAGCGCGTCGCCATTGCCCGCGGCCTCGCCTTCGATCCGGAGGTGCTGTTGATGGACGAGCCGTTCGCCGCGCTCGACGCCCAGACC
Organism: Nocardia sp. NPDC004604; assembly: GCF_040609795.1. Lineage (NCBI taxonomy): Bacteria > Bacillati > Actinomycetota > Actinomycetes > Mycobacteriales > Nocardiaceae > Nocardia > Nocardia sp. NPDC004604. The sequence goes on along the minus strand of NZ_JBEXLC010000026.1, from coordinate 60,735 downwards.
CGGGAGTCGTTGCAGGAGGAGCTGTTACGGATCTGGCGGGCGACCGGGAAGACCATCCTGTTCATCACCCACGGCATCGATGAGGCCGTCTACCTCGGCCAGCGCGTTGCCGTGCTGACCTCGCGGCCGGGGCGGGTCAAGGCCGTTATCGATATCGACATCGACCGTGATTCCGGTGTGGATGTGCGGTCGAGCGAACGCTTCCGGGAAGCCCGGCATCAGATCTGGTCGCAGTTGCAGAGCGAGGTCACCCGGGCACAGGGACTCGAGCGGGAATCGCTGTCCGCGGCCACGAATACCGAAAGGAAGCCGGTTCATGTCTAGCGCAGTACAGATCATCGAGAAGTCCCGGCCGGTCAAAGTACAGAGCCGGGCCGAATCCACCGCGCCGAAGGAGATCGGTGCGCTGCGGCTGCTGCGCGCGTTGGCGCTGCTGGCGTGGCGAATCTTCAAGCCCACCTTCGCTATTGGCCTGCTCGTCGCGGTCTGGGAGGCGGCACCGCGGCTCGGGCTCGTGGACGAGGTCTTCCTGCCGCCGTTCTCGACGGTCGCGCAGGCCTTTGTCGACCTGGTACAGAGCGGCGAAATGTGGGAGCACGTCTCGACCAGCCTGACCCGCTCAGCGACCGGATTCTCCCTCGCACTGGCGGTCGCCATTCCGGTCGGTGTCGCCATCGCCTGGTACAAGCCGGTGGCGGATTTCCTCAACCCGATCCTGGAACTGTTCCGCAACACTGCGGCATTGGCGCTGTTGCCGGTGTTCATCCTGATTCTGGGGATCGGCGAGACGTCCAAGATCGCGCTGGTGGTGTATGCGAGCTTCTTCCCGATCCTGCTGAACACCATCACGGGCGTGCGCACGGTGGACCCGCTGCTGATCAAATCGGCTGTCTCACTCGGCTTCTCGCCGATCAGGCTGTTCCAGAAGGTGATTCTGCCCGCCGCTCTGCCATCGATATTCACCGGTGTGCGAATGGCGGCCGCCTCCTCGATCCTGGTGCTCATTGCCGCCGAAATGGTCGGTGCGCGCGCCGGACTCGGCTACTTGATCACCGCGGCCCAGCAGAACTTCCAGATTCCCAATATGTATGCGGGCATCCTCGCGAATTCCCTGTTGGGGTTGACCTTCAATGGCGTACTGGTCGCCCTCGAACGCCGCCTATCGCGCTGGCGCGCCGAACCATCCCGTTAAGTACCTCCTATGCCTCTACCTCGCAAGCAATTCCACCATCACGAGGCGGCCTGGCGCCATCCACGGACCGAGGAACGCGTGGCACGCAAATTCGCCTCGCTCGACCACATCAGCAGTGGGCGGGCCGGGTGGAACATCGTCACCTCGGCCAATGAACAGGAGGCGTTCAACTTCGGTTTCGACGCCATTCCGGAGCACGCCAGGCGCTACGAGCGGGCGCAAGGGTTCGTGGATGTCACCGTGCAGCTGTGGGACAGCTGGGAGTCCTCGGCGATCGTGCTCGATCCGGATGCGGGCGTATCTGCCAGGCGGGCTCGAGGTCTTCGTGGACCGAATGGTCCCGATCCGGCAGGAACGCGGCCTGTTCCGCACCGACTACACCGCGACGACCCTGCGCGGACACTACGGGCTGGCTCCGGTGGAAAGCCGGTTCGCACGGGTGCGGACCGAAGTCGACGCATGACCACTCGGCTGTCCAGGCAGCGCGCGATCGAATGATCGCCCGCTGACCTCGGGCGAACATTCGATGCGATATGCCCGGCTGGCGGCCATCATCCGCGAGGGCGAGTCTCCGGATTTCGGTGCACGGCCTGCGAACCCCGGTGTCTGTGCTCCGGCTAGCGGGGCACCGTGACCGGGTCGGTGCAGCTGGCGGCGGCGTCGACGAAGGAACAGAGTTTGGGGTCGCGAGTGGGGCGGTAGTCCGGGGCGACGCCGCCATTGTGGGTGATATCGGTGTAGGCGGGGACGGCATCGGTGGGGTTGCGGGTGAGCGTGGGGTCGGTCCGGACGTCGACGGTGTACAGGCCGAAACGCGGTGTGTAGGAACCCCATTCGTAGTTGTCGGTGAGACTCCAGTAGTTGTAGCCGATCAGGTTCATGCCATCGGCCTTCGCGCGCTGCAGCCAGTAGACGGTATCGCGGAGGTCGTCCGTGCGGGTGTAACCGTCGGTGCGCGGTGCGCCGTCCTCAGTGGGCATGCCGTTTTCGACAATGTAGAGCGGGTGACCCGGGAACTTGCGTGAATAGTGTTGCAGGGCATAGTAAATGCCCTCGGGTTCGAGTGGGTTCTGCCAGAGTTCGCTGAGGCTCAGCTGGGTGACGGTGCCGGGGGAGGCGCCGTAGTAGTAGTCGATGCCGATGTAGTCGAGCTTCGCGGCGATCTTGTCGATGAGCGGACCATTGACCACATCCTCGCCCGCTGGAATGTAGGCCACGTTGCTGGTGACCATCGCGCCGGGCTGTACGGCGTGGATGTAGTCGTAGATGGCGTTGTGCGCCTGGGCGATTCGGTCCTGCATCGCCGGGATGGCGGTGGCGTCGAGGCCGCCGTGCGTGGACTCGTTCATGATGTAGGCGGCGGGTTCGTTGAACGTGACCCACAGCGGGTTGTTCGCGGCGTACCGATCGACGACGGTGCGGGCGTTGGCGAGCCAATCCGCGACGATATTCGGATTCGACCACCCGCCGCGATCGGCCTCCCAACCCGGGTAGACCCAGTGGTCAATGGTGAGCATCGGCCGCATGCCAGCGGCGGTGATCGCGGCGATCACATTGTCGTAGAAGCGAAGTCCCGCCTCATCCCATGCACCCGGTCGAGGCTGCACCCGCGCCCATTCGATGCCGATCCGGTAGACCTTGACGCCGAGCTTCGCGGCCAGGTCGATATCGGATCGGTAGCGGTGGAAGAAGTCGACCGACTCGAGGTACGGATCGGTCGTCTTGTCCTCGGCCACATACCGGGACCAATTGCTATCGGGCGCATAACCTTCGGACTGATAGCCCGAAGCGGCAACGCCCCAGAGAAAATCTGCGCCGAGTGGCTGCACCTGCGTGGGCGGGGCCGGGCTCGCCACCGCGGGCACGGCACCGCCGACAATGAGCGTGGCAGTGGTGGCCGCCAGGGTGGCCAAGATATGGCGACGACTCTGTGATCGCATCGAACTCCTGCTTCCTGATGTGACGGGGCTCATGGACCTCCGGCGCGCGCCGGGGCGGGGCAGGACCACGCGACGAGAGTAACTGGTCGGTCGACCTTCGCGAGGCATCTACACGCGGAATGTGTTGGGGTCCGGTAGTAATCGCCGGGTGCGTCACCACACGGTGGATCGAAAACGTACGTATCCGGACACCGCCAGGGTGAGTGCGGCGGGGGTGCCGAGCGGGTACAAATTCGGCAGGCTCGGGCCTGCCTGGCATCGGGTCCGGAAGAAGCGGTGGGGACATGTCGAAGAGCCGGGTGCAGAAGAAGTTTCGAGCGATACGCGCCTCTATCCGGATGCTCCGCCGCCAGCTGGCCAATGATCCCGAGGCCTTGGTGATTACCGGTCATGCAGTGTTGCGCAGCAAACATCCTTGGCAGCGGCGCTTTGCCGAAGATATGTTTCGGCTCGCCGCCGAGAAGGGTGACCCGGCCGGGATGGCCTCGTTGGCGGAGATTCTGGTCGACCGTGGCGACGACACCGCGGCCGAGGACTGGTATCGCAAGGCCGCCGCGGCAGGATCGCCCATTGCCATGCATAACCTTGGCGTGCTGGCGGATCGGCGAGGAGCGCGCGAGGATGCGACCCGATGGTTCCGGACGGGCGATGAGGCCGGCAACCCGGATTCGGCGGTAGCCCTGGCCAGCATGCTCGGCGATACGGCGGAGGCCGTCGCGCTGCTGCGTCGCACAGCCGACACCGGGCATCCGGTTGCCATGAACGGTCTGGGTGCGCAGTTGGCGAGATCCGGCGACCTCGTGGAAGCCGAGATCTGGTTCCGCCGCGCCGAGGAGACCCGGTCCGACCCGCTGTTCCAATGCAATATCGGTGTTTGCTGCGCGCGACGAGGCGATCACGCGGCCGCGGAACACTGGTATCGCAAGGCGGCCGTGGCCGGAAGCGTCGACGGCATGGATTCGCTCGCTCATCACCTCGCTGAGCAGGGCTACTCCGCGGGGGCCGGATTCTGGTGGCGCGAGGCCGCCGAGACAGGCGATGTCGATGCCATGTTCGATTACGCATTCACCTGCAACAAGCAAGGGCGCAGCACCGAGGCCGAATACTGGTATCGCAAGTCTGCGACGGCAGGTGACTCTCGTGCCATGAACAACCTGGCGGTCCTGCTCACCGAACGCAACGGTGATGACGCCGAGGCTGAGTCCTGGTTACACAAATCCGCCGCAGTAGGCAATATCCGCGCCATGCGGAACCTGGCGGCCCGATACCAACGCCGCGGCGATGATCACCAGGCACAATACTGGTCGCATCAGGCCGACACAGCCGACAAGAACCTCAGCTGAAAGATCCAGACCGTGGCCGAAGCCCGGACCACAGACCGCACTGACCAACGAATAGGACCTGGTGGTCAGCGCTTCCGAGCGCAACTGACTCGGCCGCTCCCTCGAGCACCTGATCGCGCTGTCCAATACTCTCCAGGACCGCGGCGTGGCCCTGGTCGTGCCCGTCCAGGGCAGCGACCCTCCACTGCAGTCGGCCGCATGTCTGTGATCGTGGTCGACGAACGTCACCGGTTGCCGATCGGGCGGCCGTACGTGACGGCGGCGAACCGTTCGACCCGAACGCCGGTGCGCCCGAACCGATTCCGATACCGGAACCACAGGAACCACAACCGCTCCGCAGCCTGTCATCCGCGTCGGCGGGGCAGCTCCAGATACACCGGCCGGCCGAGGATCGCGTCGTAGAACGCCCGGGAGCGTTCGATGTCGGTCACGGTGAGTCGGATGTGGTCGACGGCGGTTGTCTCGATCGGGATGTCCACCATGCTGCCGCGAAGGGCTGACTCGACGACCCGACGTGCCGGAGCCTACGGCCTACCCCAGGCCGACCCGCCTCCACTGTCCATCGCGCCAGTCGAAGTACCAGTATCCGTAAGGACGGCCTACGGTGCCGCCAGCTTCCCAGCAACTAACCACGCTGTCGCCTGTGCCTTGGATTTCGTTACCGTTGTACGGTGGATTGAGACCGCCACATTTGGCGTAGGCGTGAATGCGGAAGTCGCAGGTGTTCTGCCGGACATGGAGGGTGAAGGTCATCGTCCCGGGGCTACCATCCGCGTCGATGCTGCATTGCCTGGCTGCCTGTGCTTGCGGGAGCCCTGGGCCCCACATAGCCAGGGCACCCGTCAATGTTGTAGCGGCGAGGGCGGCGACGGCGAGGGTTCTGCGCGCGGACTGGAACATCTGATTGATGAGCATGCCGTCGATCGTTTCCTGCGTCGGTCGTCGTACGCGAGATCGGCATTCCGATCTGCCGCAGTTTCACCTGATCATGGATGGTTTTCACGTGCGATGGCGGTTCGACGCGATGACCGACGTCCTTGAACTCGATCGGGAGCGGGCGAAGGCGTGGACGCTGGGGCGTGTATTGCAGGACTCCCTCTGGGAAATCCAGGACAGCCGCCCCTTGGTGCCAGACCATCTGGAAGTGGCTCGACAGTTGTTGAGTGGCAAGTAATTAGGTAGGTCGCCGCAGCATCTTCGCCATAGGCGCTCGAAGGTGGCGTCACCGCACCCTGAACCTCGACATCCACGGCAAGAGCCTTAGCAGCTCGCTACTCGACCTCGAACTGCCGGGGCGACCCGCATAACACCTGGAAAGGCCTGACCGACAAGGTATCCGGTCGACCCAACACCGGGTGCCTACGTGGGGCCGCCGCAGACGGACACGTCCACACCTACCTGTTCGCCACGGAACCATTCGGCCCGGAACTCGGCGCTTGCCACGGCGCCGATCTCACTGCGGTGTTCGACACCTCGGCCAGATCGGCGCCGCCACTCCACAAACGCTCCGCGCACCACCGCCAGCTGACCCCACCTGTGCACACGAGTGCGGACATCGGTGCAGTCGACTTCGAAAATCGACAGATATGTCTGCCGCACCTGCCACGATCGCGCACTTATGGGCGGTCAGGAAACGAGCGGATATTCGGTAATCTGACGGCCGTGCGTTACGAAGTCCACCGGACCGGGGTGCCCGGAAGCCTTCCCTGTCGGGTGATCGCAAAACTGCAGCCACTGAGATGGCGTGTGATCGTGGGTGACGGCGTCGGACATCTCGATGGGGGCGTCGAGCAGGACTGGTTGGATGACGAACTGCCGCTCGAATTCCGCAGACCGAATGCGGTTTTCTTCGCCACTGGCCCCTACTGAGCCAGGGGCGTGCGAGCCGATCCGCGCCGCGCCGCTGTCGCCACCGACTACCGGTGCTCGCGCCGCAGATGCGAGGACAAGCTTCATGCCCGTCGTCTCTGCACTCGCTGCCCGCCCGGTTGTCGCCGATGCTCTCGGCTACCACCACGTCACCACAACCAAGCTCGCAGCCGCCTGGATCCGCTACGTCACCGCCCCGCGGTTCCGGTCACCCGCCGGCTGCATCGACCACCCGCGACAGTTGAATACGCGACCTCACCAGTCCGGGGACCCCCGTGTTGGGGGGAGTGGATGTAGCGGGGGACTTCTGGAGCAGGCGGGGGAGCGGGCGTGGACGCGAGGGGGGCGACTATCCGAAGGGGGAGCGGGCCAACGGGATTCGCATCCGACACATGGGTGCTGGGTGGACAAGGCCCATCGAATTTGGATTCTAAACATTATGTTAGGTAGATATGCGCATCTATGCATGCTATCTTTATACAAACCGATCACCACAAATCACCTCCCAACATCCACGCAAGACTCAAACAATCACCAACAGCTCAGAGGGGAAAGCCTTGACTTCGAGCGCGCTCTAAAACCTAGCGTGAAGGCATGACAGCAACATTGATCACCGGAGCGAACAAAGGTCTCGGCTTCGAGACCGCCCGCCGACTCGTTACCGCGGGCCACACCGTCTACATCGGCAGCCGCGACATCGAACGCGGTCGCCGGGCCGCCGAGCAGTTGGGCGCGCGGGTGGTTCAGCTCGACATCACCGATGACGCGTCCGTGGCGGCCGCGGTCGAGACCATAGCCGCCGAGGGTGGGCTGGATGTGCTGATAAACAACGCGGGCATCCAGGCAGAGATGAGTGAGAGCCATGAAGTGGTCGGTGCCGCGGACGTGACGGCCGACTTGATGCGAAAGACATTCGACACGAACGTCTTCGGCACGGTGCGCGTCCTACACGCATTCCTTCCGCTGCTCCAGCGTTCCACCGCCGCGGTCGTGGTGAACGTCAGCAGCGGTCTGGCCTCACTGACCAGAGTCGCCGCTGCGGGCACCCCGGCGTACGCCTACCCCGGCGTGGCCTATCCCGCGTCGAAGACGGCGGTCAACATGATCACTGTCCAGTACGCGAAGGCATTCCCGAACATGCGGATCAATGCGGTGGAGCCGGGCTTCACGAAGACCGATCTGAATGTGAATACCGGCATCCAGACCGTCGAAGAGGGCGCCGAAATCATTGTGCGCATGGCGCAGATCGGGCCCGACGGCCCCACCGGCGGCTACTTCGATGCCGAAGGCGTACTGCCCTGGTGATGCGAAACCGGCTGCCGCGTCGCGACTATTCCGGCTCGACCACGGCCGTTGCGACTATGTAGCCCTTCGGATCGCGCCACGTGTGTCCCGGATGATGGGTGAACCAGTCCTCGACGTCCTCACGCAGATCGGTGAGGATGGCCTGCCGCCGTGGGTGGTTCGGTGTCACGCCGTACAACGTGAACAGTGCCTCGGCGAACCGCACCAGCGGTTCGGGCGTATCGAAGACGAGAGCGTTGTCGGACCGGTGGATCCGGACATCGCCGAAGACCTGGGTCATCATCTCCGGCAACGTATCGGAGTCAACGGTCATGGTGACCGCGGAGCCCACGCCGTAGGTCGTGGCATGCGCGGCCACGAGTTCGCTGGTGTGCGGGTAGGTTCCGGGATGATTGACGACCACGCTGACCGACCCGCCGGGTTTGGTGATGCGCCGGAAGTCCCTGAGTGCGGCGGTCGGATCGGGCACGTGGTAGAGCATGTGGCGCGCGGTGACCACATCGAAACTGTTGTCATCGAACGGGATACGCTCCGCACTGCCGAACACCCCGCGTACCCCGGGTATCGCATCGGCCGCGGCGACCATGGCGGGGGAGGTGTCGATGCCGACGAGGGGACCCTGGTGACCGCTGGCGGCGAGCTGGGCGAGAAAACGCGCGTCTCCGCAGCCGATATCGGCTAGCTGTTCGGTGCCGGTGAGCGCCAGTGCGGCCAGGACGGCGGCGGCCGGCTCGTCGGGCCGTTCGGAGTAGCGCTCATGCGTGTCGATGCGCACCTTCAGCGGTGTCGGATCGGCGTATTCGGCATCGAGGCGGTAGCTGCACATCGCGGTCGTCCTTCGGTCCAATGGCCGGTGGTTGACCAGGTCGCCAAGTCCGGCGATCGGGTCCGCGGGCTTTCCGGCGGTGAGCGTACCTCCCGAGGCGGCGCGTGGCGTCCCTTTCGCGGTGCAGTCGGTTCTGCTAGGAACCCTCCGACCGTCCTGCGGTGGCGGCCGGAAGCTTCGCTGGGACGGTGTCGGTGATCGGCGTGGCCTCGACCAGGTGACGCATGTCCTCGGTGCCCGGGCGTTCATCGTCCAGAATAGGTTCGCCGAGTCCGATTTTCTCCTGGAGACGTTTCATCCAGGCCGGTGCCCACCAGCAGTCGTCGCCGAGCAGTTTCATGACGGCGGGCACGAGCAGCATGCGCAGTACGGTCGCGTCGATGAACAGTGCGGCGATCATGCCGTAGGCGATGTACTGCATCATCACCAGATCGGAGAATGCGAACGCACCGGTGACCACCAGCAGGATGAGTGCGGCGGCGGTGATGATGCGTCCGGTGTGCGCGGTGCCGGTGTGCACCGCATCGGTGGTGGTCGCGCCCTTGGCCCTGGCTTCGACCATGCGGGAGAGCAGGAAGACCTCGTAGTCGGTGGACAGGCCGTAGATGATCGCGATGATCAGAACGAGCACATTGGATTGGATCGGCTGTGGCGTGAAATTCAATAGCCCCGCGGCGTGTCCGTCGACGAAGATCCAGGTGAGGATGCCGAGGGTGGAGCCGAGGCCCAGTGCGCTCATGAGCGCGGCCTTGATCGGTAGGACGAGCGAGCCGAAGGTGAGGAACATCAGCAGCGTGGTCACCAGCAGTACGAGGGCGATCATCACCGGGATTCGGTAGAGCAGTGCGTCGATGCTGTCCTTCTGCATCGCCGGGATGCCGCCGACGAGCATGGTGACGCCCTCGGGCAATTCCATCGAGCGCAGGTATTCGATGGTTTCGCCCGCCTCATTGGAGTTCGCCAGTGTGGCCTTGGTGCGGTAGACGTTGTCCTGGGTAAGGGATTTGGACGGCATTTCGAATGGACTGGCCAGGCCTGGCGCATGCCCGGCGGCGCGCCAGGCATCGCCGACCGGAGCGCTGGTATCGGCGACGAAGACCAGTTCGATGGGGTCGGATCTGCGCTGCGGGAAGTAGGTGTCGATCTGTTGCTGTGCGACGCGAGTCGGGTTGTCCGGTGGCAGATATCGTTCGCTGAAACCGCCGAAGATGAGGTCTTTGACCGGGATGATCAGCAGGAACAGCACAATGACCAGCGGAATCGCGACGGTCAGTGGGCGCTGCATCACCCAGCGAGTGGTCTTGCCCCACAGACCGTCCTCGACCTGTTCGGCGGTCCTGGTTCTTCGGATTCGCTTGAACCCCAGCATATCCACGCGCGGTCCGAGGATGGCCAGGCTCGCGGGCAGGATGGTGATGGCAGTGAGGGCGGCAAGCAGGACGGTGGCGATGGCGCCGTAGGCCATTGATTTGAGAAAGCCCTGGGGGAACAGCAGCATGCCGCCGAGGCTCGCGATGATCATGGTCGCGGAGAACACGACGGTGCGGCCCGCGGTCATGACGGTGCGGCGCACTGCCGAGCGGGTGTCGTAGCCTGCGGCCAACTCCTCGCGGAATCGGCTGACGATGAACAGCCCATAGTCGATCGCCAGGCCCAGACCGATCATCGAGAGCACCGATGAGACAAATGAATTCACTTCGGTGAAGCGCGTCAGGAACATGATGATGCCCGATGCGCCGATCACGGTGAGCCCGCCGACCATCAGCGGCAGCGCGGCGGCGACGAGGCCGCCGAAGATGAAGAAGAGGAGGACCGCGACGGCGGGAATGGCGAGGACTTCCATGCGGTGGACGTCGTCGGCCATGGTGTCGTTGAGTGTGCCCGCCACCGCTTGCAGCCCGCTGACCTGCACGTCGATACCGGGTATGGTGAAGGCGTCCTTGACCTTTCGGAAGTTGCGCACGGAGTCGGTGTCGTTATCGCCCGCGATGGCGATGGCGGCCACGGCGCGCTTCTTGTCCTCGGTTGCCGCCTTTGCGCCGCTGATCTTGGCGTTCTCGACGCGCCAATAGGAGGCGTTGATGCCGGTGATCTCGTCGGGATACTTGTGCGGCAGGCTATTGAGGTTGTCGATGATCGGCTGGCTGAATTCCGGATCGTCGACCGTCTTGCCATCCGGTGCGGTGTAGAGCACGACGACGTCGAAGTCGTGATTGCGTCCGAAGGCGGCGTCGGCGAGGCGTGCGGCCTGCGCGGATTCCGAAGTGGGGTCGTCCAGGCCGCCGGAGCTGAGATGGTCGTCCAGGCCGAAGCCGTATCCGCCGAGTGCCAGTAGCGCGCCCACCACGATCCCGATGACGGCGAAGCGCAGCCGGTATACGAGATCCCCCCAGCGCGTGAACATCAGCGGGCTCCTTGCCGCGGGGAAGATTGTTGTGCTGCTCGCTCTGCCGCGCCGATCGCCAAGGGGCTGCATCCTTTCCGGGGTGCACGCTCGATGTGCCTGTAATCAAAGGTACAGGCCAATGTGAAGTGGGATTGTTTCAGAAATGATGCCGCGAATGTGCCAGTGTGACCTGAATTGCATTGACTGCGAAGGTGTATCGGATGACCCCGATGGATCGGGGGGTGCGGCACCAATGGCGCAACAGACAACAAAGTAACCCTAGTGTCCCGTCCGAATAGATTGCTGCGCTACGCACGTCGGCTGCTCGTCGAGCGTAGTCATCCGGCAGTCGAATCCAGCCTGGGTGACCACCATTCGACTACCTTCGGCGCCCCCTGGACCCAGGGGCGATACGGCAGGAGCTATCTGGACGGGGCGGCACTAGTTCCGGTCGGCGGGGCTGGACGGATATAAACGCGCCCGGCCGATACCGCGCCTAGGCGGCCTGACCGCAGCATCGACCGGATCGGATTGTCTACCAAGTGAATTGCACGCTGTGCAGTGTTGCGGCCTATGAACTGCGCGGGCGCCGCGGCGTGAGCGCGATATCGGTCGGGCCCAGGATCTTGCCGAGAGTCGCAGCGAGCGTACGCAATTCGTTCGGGTCGAGCTTGTCGGCGAAGCATTCTTGGATGCTCGCAAGGTAGCTGGGTGTTGCCGCATGCAGGCGCTCGCGCCCCGCATCGGTGATGGCGACGAATGCGGATCGGCCGTCGTCCGGATTTGCTTCACGCGCAACCAGACCCGCGGCCGCCAGTTCGGTGACGAGCCTGCTGACCCGGGTGCGGCTGAGTACGACGCGTTCGCCGAGGTCGGTCATGCGCAGCGGTTCGACGCCGTCGAGTTCCAGCAGTACGTCGTACCACGCGAGCGGGAGTCCGAAGTCTCGGCGCAGCTCGGCGTCCAGGCGTGGGACCAGGCTTGCGTGCACCCGCAGCAGGGCCGACCATGCGCTGCTGGCCGCGTGGTGCTGCTTCTCCGATTGCGTCACGGACCGATTCTAGCCACTTGCGTGCACCCGCACATATATAATAGCGTGTGCACGCACATAAATTTTTCGTGCGCCGTTAGGAAGGAATCCCATGACCACAGTCATCGCCCGTGAAGAGTTGGCGGCCGCGATCGAGGCCGGTTCGGTAACGGTCCTCGACACCCTCGGTGCGGGCTATTACGAGAAGGCGCATCTGCCCGGTGCACTCACCCTGGTGGAAGCCGATGTGGAATCCCGGGCCGCCCAGCTGCTTCCGGACCAGCACGCACCGATCGTCACCTACTGCTCCAATAACGCCTGCCAGAACAGCGAGGTCGTCGCGGTGAAACTGCGCGCGCTCGGCTACACGAACGTCCGCGCCTATCGCGCGGGAATCCAGGACTGGACCGAGGCGGGTCTACCGGTCGAATCGGAGTCCTGAGTCGGGTAGGCCGCGGTCGGGCGGTGCACCGCCCGACCGCGCATCAGGGCTGGTAGCGCCGTCGACACGGTCCGTCAGTGGCGCTCGGGCTACGCCGACGCATGTCCGACGAGTTGATGCGGGCTTGTGGTCGCCCAGGGATCGGCGGATGATTTCAAGAGTAACTATTTCTGGTCGGGGTCTCATCATCGTCGAGTAGCAAGGGGTTGAAATGACCACCAGAATTGCTTCGGCGTTCGCTGCGATCGCCATCGCTCTCTCCGTCGCCGCTCCCGTAGCGTCGGCCGCACCGGAAGCACCCGCGCCGACTGCCGATCCGGTGGGTTCGGTGGCCTTGTGTTTCAACATCCCGCTGGGCTTCTTCAGCTTCAGCATCTGCATCTGAGGTTGCCGAGCAGGCAAGCAGTCGCCGACCTGCAGGAGTTCGCAGTCCGCAGCTCGTCGAGGTGAACATCGAGCGCGCTCACCGCACAGCTGGGTCCGCGCCGCAGATTGTGCTGGTACTCGTGATCGCCGAATTGGTCAGGGGCCCAGCGCTTTCCTTCGTCCGGTCGCCTCGGACTGGGGCGTCTACCCGACGGCGACTGTCCACAGATCGCTGCCTCACCGCGCCGCAATACTGCGTCACCGACGACCGGCCGCAGTCGACCGGACATGGGTCCTGTCGACGACCAGCACGGTCGAGATCCTGGTGCGACCCGGGCACCACCGGAACCCTGCCAGCAGAGCGAGCGCCAGCTCGGAATCCATGGCTGGCGGCCCGCCACTGGCGTTCATAAAGCGGTGAGCATTGTCGGTGGGGCGGGCTACGGTGGGGTGATGACCACGCATCTGACGCATTGGGGAGTGTTCGAGGCCGAGAGCGATGGGGAGCGGTTGACCTCGGTGCGGCCGTGGCGCGGGGATCCGGAGCCGATGGCGTTGATCGAGAATGTGGCGTCGGCACAGCATCATCCGACGCGGATCGACCAACCGTATGTGCGGCAGGGGTGGTTGGAGCGCGGCCCGGGGGCGTCGAGGCGCGGCGATGAGCCGTTTGTACCGGTGTCGTGGGACAAGGCATTCGAGCTGCTGTCGGGTGAATTGAGCCGGGTGTATCGCGAACACGGTGCGGAGTCGGTGTACGGCGGATCCTACGGGTGGGCGAGTGCAGGGCGGTTTCATCACGCACAGAGTCAGGTGCATCGGTTCCTGAACTGCCTCGGCGGTTATGTGCGGCATGTCAACAGCTACAGCCTCGGTACCTCGGAGGTGTTGTTGCCGCACGTGATCGGCTCGATCGGGTTGTTCGACAGGCATGCGACCGCCAAAAGCGTGCTGGCGAAGCACGCGGAGTTGGTGGTGGCGTTCGGCGGTCTGTCACCGAAGAACTCCGCGGTGTCACCGGGTGGAGTGTCGCGGCACAACACCAAGACCTGGATCGCCGCGGCGCGGGCGCGCGGCTGCCGGTTCGTCTCGATCAGTCCACTGCGCGATGACATTCCGGCCGAAGCCGAGGCCGAGTGGATCGCGCCGCGGCCGGGCAGCGATACCGCGCTGATGCTCGCGCTGGCGCAGGTGCTGGATGCGGATGGGTTGGCGGACAAGGAGTTTCTGGACCGGTACACCGTCGGGTACGAGCGGTTCGTCGGGTATGTGCGCGGCGAAACCGATGGCGTGGTGAAGGATCCGGGGTGGGCGCAGTCGATCACCGAGATACCGGCCGAGCGGATCCGGACGCTGGCGCACGAGATGGCCGCGGCGCGCACCATGATCAATGTCAGCTGGTCGCTGCAGCGCGCCGAGCGCGGTGTTCAGCCGCTGTGGCTCGGAGTGGTGTTGGCGGCGATGCTCGGCCAGATCGGGCTGCCCGGTGGTGGATTCGGGCACGGCTACGGGTCGACCGCGCATGTCGGCGAACCGGCGCGAGCTGCCGCGGTGCCGCGGCTTCAACAAGGTAGCAATGGTGTGGCAGCCTTCATCCCGGTCGCCAGAATCGCCGATATGCTGCTGAATCCGGGACAGCCGTTCGATTACAACGGCGCGCGGTTGGTCTACCCGGATATCAAGTTGGTGTACTGGTGCGGCGGGAATCCCTTTCACCACCACCAGGATCTGGCCCGGCTGCACGCGGCGTTCACGCGGCCGGAGACGGTGGTCGTGCACGATGCGTTCTGGACCGCCACCGCACGTCACGCCGATTTCGTGCTCCCGGCGACCATGAGCATCGAACGTGACGACTACGGCGCCGGGCAGAACGACCGCGACTTCTTTCCGATGAAGGCGCTGACCCGGCCGCACGGTTCGTCCCGCGATGACTACGCGATTTTCGGCGAGTTGGCCGAACGTATCGGTGTCGGTAAGGAATTCACCGAGGGGCGCACCGTCGAGAAATGGTTGCGGCATCTGTACGAGGAATGGCGCGCCGGGACCAAGGATCCGGCGGTGCCGGATTTCGACGAGTTCTGGGACAGCGAGTCGCTGGCACTTCCGGTGCTGGATCCGGAGCCGGTGCTACTCTCCGATTTCCGCGCCGATCCGCACCGTTTCCCGCTGACCACGCCCAGCGGCCGGATCGAGATCTTCTCGGCGACGATCGATGGTTTCGGATACGCCGATTGCCCCGGACATCCCGTCTGGCTCGAGCCCGAGGAATGGCTCGGCGCTACCGCTGCGGTGCGGTTCCCGCTGCAGCTGGTCGCGAATCAGCCGCGGACCAAACTGCACAGTCAACTCGATATCGGCGCGCACAGTCGGTCGGTGAAGATCGCCGGGCGGGAACCGGTGCGGTTGCATCCCGACGATGCCGCGGCACGGGGGCTCCGGGATGGGGATATCGTGCGGATCTTCAATGACCGGGGGAGTTGTCTGGCCGGTCTGGTCGTCGACGACGCGGTCCGGCCGCAGGTCGCGCAGTTGTCCACCGGCGCCTGGTATGACCCGGATCCGGCCGACCCCACGTTCTGCCGTCACGGCAACCCGAATGTGCTGACCGCGGACCGGCCCGCGTCCACTCTCAGTCAGGGGTGTGCCGGGCAGCTGGCCCTGGTCGAGATCGAACCCTACCGTGGCCCGCTGCCGGAGTTGGCCGTCGATCACCCGCCCGCGATTGTCCAGTAGCCCAACGCTTTTCGTGACTCGCGGCACACTCTTGTCAACCCTGCGGGTGAGGCTGGTCTCAGCCCGCGGTCCCGGCCGGTCTCCAGTGCGCGATTTCTGTCAGGATTTGGGATTATGGTGTCGAATCCGCTGCCCGCGCTAGCTCGCCGGATCGCGCAGAAACGCTGGGTCATGCGCACAGCGCCGATCGTGCTGTGGCTGGAGCGGTTCGTGCGGTGGGTCAGCCGCGGGCGGCACGGGGTGCTCGATCTCGCGGGTCTGCCATCGATCGAGATCACCGTGGCGGGGCGCAAGACCGGGATTCCGCGTACCACCTCGCTGCTGTACGTTCCGCGCGGTAACGACTTCTTGCTCGTCGGCTCCAACTGGGGCAGCCCGAAGCATCCGATGTGGTCGGCCAACCTGCGCGCGGCGAGCACCGCCACCGCCCGGCTGAAGGGCGAGGCGTTCGAGGTGAGCGTCACCGAGGTCACCGGCGTGGACCGCAAACGCGCATGGGACCTCGCCGTCGAGTTCTGGCCGGGCTACGAGATGGAGTACGAGCTGTCCGGCAGCCGGACCTTCCGCATTTTCGAGCTGCGCCGCAGCTGATCGTGGCGATTGTCGAACCCGCCCCACCACCCCCACCGAACCAACAAACCCCCAATCCGATCGGTCGAGAATGCGCTGGTGCAGGGGTGCTCTCGGCGTTTGCCAGCATCAGCGCATGGTGATCGCTTGTCCAATATTTGGGGGTGTCTGGTGGGGTATGGCTGGCCGTGCGCGGACCTGCTGGCGACGGCAGGGGCGTCGTGCACTGCTAGATCGCCGCGCGTTGGCAGGCTGCTTGCTGGCCCGCCGGATCGCTGAGCCGCCGGTTACCTCGCGGCTGTCATCGTGGTCAGGCTGAGGTTGCGGCATGGTCGCGGGCGGCCCACGGTGGTCACTGGGCGGCGGGCACGATCGGCGCGCCTGGATTCGGGCCGGGCGCGGGCGGCGTCAGCGCGGCCGCCGGTGAACTCGGCTTGGCGGGCGGAGGGGGCATGGCCGGTGTCAGGAGCGGTGGCCCCACGGGCGCTGGCACGATGACCGGGGCGGGCGTCTTACCCGGCTCGGTGCAGTCGGGATCGGCGGCGCGGTCGCAGGTGGTGGCGGGCACGATCGGTGCCGCGAGCGTGGCGGTGCCGGTCGTGATGGCGCCGGTGACCAGGATGCCAGCGGCCGCGACCAGCAGCGCGGCGGCGGCTGGTCGCGGGCGGGACGCGATAATGGTGGGCACGGCGATCACAACCAGATCGGGTCGCCGTAGACCGCGACCGAATTGTCCGCAGTGTTGGTGGAGATACTGGCGATCACATACGAGCGCAGGCTGACCGGCCCCATACAGGCGTCGATTTTGATCTGCACCTGGTCGGTGGTGATCGAACCGTGCGGTCCGGCAAGGGCTTTGGTGCCGAAGGGGATAGTGGTGATGGTGCCCGGCTTGAAGGTGGTGGACACGCTGGGCATCGCCATGGCGCCGACGCCGCCGCCGAGCCCCGGGGTCGGCGCGACCATCACATTCACATTCGGTCCGACCGAGGCCGCGAGACCGATCGAGATCCCATTGGACACATCGATCTGGCAGCCGATCTGGTAGCCCAGCGTGAGCGTCCCGGAGTTCACCGACGCGCTGCCCGCGCCGGTGATATCGGCGACCGCGCGCAGGCTGACGAATCCCTCCCGGGTGAAGGCGGTATCCGCGAGATTGGGCACTCGATCCAGGTTTTCGGCGGCCTTCCTGACGGTCAATTCCCAGCCGTCCTCGGTGGTGACGGTACGGGTCTGATCCGGTAGCGCATCCGCCGAAGCCGATTGTGCTGGAACGATACTCAGCACACCCGCGGCCAGTAGGCATAGCGGGACGCCGGTCGAGCTATTCATATGTCAGGTCTCCTCGGTGTGTTGCTCGTCGAACGATATCGAAGCCCGGAGCCATCGCCCGCACCGCCACCAAGATCGCCGCACCGCATAGGACGATCGTCCAAAACGACACATTGTCGGTATCGGAGCGAGCAGAATCCGGATATGTCGACACAGCGATTACATGCCTTCACAGACGATGTGCTCGCCGACCACGACGCAGTGGCCATCGCCGACCTGGTTCGTCGTGGTGCCGTCAGCGCCTCGGAGGTCGCCGCGGCAGCGCGGGCACGGGCGGCGCGCGTGGATCCGACATTGCGCGCCGTCGTGATCGAGAAGAACGGGTCGGTCCCCGGCGATACCGACGCACCGCTGTTCGGTGTGCCGACCTATGTCAAGGACAACACCGATGTGCGGGGACTGCCGACCAACCACGGCACCGCGGCGTTCGTCGCGCGACCGTGCGCCAAGGACGGGCCGTACACAAAACAGCTGCTCAGCACCGGGATGACGGTGCTGGGCAAGAGTCGGCTGCCGGAGTTCGGTTTGAACGCGAGCACCGAATTCGCCGCGGCCGAACCGACGCGCAATCCGTGGCATACCGACTATTCGCCGGGCGCGTCATCGGGTGGTGCGGCCGCATTGGTCGCCGCGGGCGTAGTGCCGATCGCGCACGGCAATGACGGTGGCGGGTCGATCCGCATTCCCGCCGCGTGTTGCGGCATTGTCGGATTGAAGCCGAGCCGGGGGCGCCACATCGACGGGCCGCAGGCGCGCTCGATGCCGATCAATCTGGTGTCGGAGGGGGTGCTCACCCGTTCGGTGCGCGATACCGCGACGTATTTCGCAGCCGCCGAACGCTATTGGCGCAATCCGAAGCTGCCGCCGGTCGGTCTGGTGGAAGGTCCGGCGCGTCGACGGCTGCGGATCGGGGTGATCGCCGATTCGGTCACTGGCACCGAAACCTGTCCGCAGACCCGCGCGGTACTCGATGACACCATCGCCGTGCTGGAGAAGATGGGCCACGAGGTGCGGCCCGTCCCGCCGCCGGTCGGGCGAGGCTTCGTCGACGACTTCACCATCTACTGGGGGTTGTTGGCGTTCCTGGTCGCGGTGGGCGGGAAGTTCGCCATCGATCCGCGGTTCCGGGCAGGCGGACTCGATAAGTTCACCCGTGGACTCGCCGGGTTGTATCGGAAGTCGATGGTGCGCACTCCCGCCATCCTCTACCGCCTATCCCAGGTGCGGCGCGCATACGCCAAGATGTCGCGCGATAGCGAATTGATCCTGTCACCGGTCCTGGTGCACACCACCCCGCGACTGGGCTATCTGAACCCGACGGTCCCCTTCGACGAGCTGTTCGAGCGTCTGATTTCCTGGGTCGCCTTCACTCCGTTCAACAATGTCGCAGGCACACCGGCGATCTCGCTACCCATGGGCACCTCGACCGAAGGGCTCCCGATCGGCATGCAATTCTCCGCCGCCTACGGCGACGAACGCACACTGCTGGAAATCGCCTTCGCGCTCGAAGCCGAACGTCCTTGGCGCCGCATCCAAGACTGAATTCGCCTGCACTACAATTGAATTCGCCTGTACTACAAGGGAAGTGAGGTCCAGTCCTCGGCGAAGGGGCCTGTGCGACGCTCGACCATGGTCAGCGCCTCGGTGCGCGCGGCCTCGATCTCGCGCTGCCACTCGTCGGACACCAGTCCGAGCCGAATGGCCAGCGCGTACTCGTCTTCGTCCTTCCAGCGGTAGCTCAGATCGGGTGCGACGACGAGGTCGATATGCAGGTCGCTGGTATCGACGCCCGCGGTGGTCCGGATGAACGGCAGCTGGAAATTGACATACCAGCCCAGGAATTCGCCACGCTCGTCCCATATCGGCGCAATGGCGAAGTAGCGGTCGGTGTACATGATCGCCAGCCGCGTGTTGCGCTGCCAGGTCCAGTTCGCCATCGCCCATTCCCGGCGGGCATACGCCTCGAGCAACTGCCCGCGGGCCGCCGGGTCGTTCTCGCGCATCGACTTGATCCACAGTTCCGGACCGAGGCCGACCGTGCCGGGCGTCAGCAGCACCCGAAGTTCGTCGCCGCCATCCTCGATGACCCGCTGCGGCCATTCGGTGAACGACCTGCCGTAGATCATGTCTCGAACGAGGATGGTTCGACCTGTCGGGAAGGGTGTCACGTCAGCAGGATTCACTGTTGGGAGAACTCGCCGTCGATGAGCCCGGCGGTGAAGGCGTTCCACTCGTGGGCGGTGAAGACCAGAGCCGGGCCGGTGGGGTTCTTCGAATCCCGGATTCCGACCAGTTCACCATCGAGGAACGCGACCTCGACGCAATCCCTGCTCGCCGAGCTCCTGGCACTCTGCGCCACTGGGCGCGAGAGAGATCGACTCCGTACTCGTTGATCACGAGGCACCCCCTATGGTTCCCGCCTAGAGTTCCGTGCCCAGACTGGACGAGTTCGGCTACGGCGCGAGATCGCCGTCAATGACGCTGTGTGTGAAGGCGTTCCATGTACGGGAGGTGAAGACCAGAGCGGGGCCGGTGGGATTCTTGGAGTCCCGCACGCCGACCAACCCGCCGTCGAGGAATGCGACCTCGACGCAATCCCTGCTCCCCGAGCTGCGGGTGCTCTTGCGCCACACGGCGTGCGATAGATCGACATGGTGGTTGTTCGTCACGAGGCGTACTCCCTAGCTACCTGTCGAATCAGGTTCCTGCTCGCGAATTCATCCAGCGCGATGTGGTGGATGGCTTGGTACGACTCATAGTAGCTCCGGACATCGTCGTTGTGCTCGAGATACAAACTGCCCGTGAGGTTCTCAAGGTAGACGACGGATGGCTCTACTCGCTCGCCATGGTCATCCACCGCAAAGTCGATAATCGTGAACAGCCCCGCTGGTTGTCCGAGGGGGATTCCGGCCCGCAACGGCAGTATCCGGAGGTCCACGTTCGGCAGCGTGGACATATCGGCCAAGTGGCGAAGTTGTGTTGCCATGACCTTGGGTCCGCCGACGACACGATGCAGTATGGATTCGAGTAACACCACATTCAGCTGAGCAGGCTGGCGCTTGCGGGTGATGAGCCCTTGACGTTTCCGTTTGAGTCCCAAGCGTTGGTCGATCTCGTCGTCGGCATCATTCGGGTAGGTACCTCGTACCAACACACTGGCATAAGCTGGTGTCTGCAACAGCCCGAGCACAACATCGGGCGTATACGAAGTGAGCTGGCGCGCAGCCGCTTCCAACCCGAGATACACATCGAAGTCCTTCGGGATGAGATCGCCATACCGGTGCCACCACGACTTCACCGACGCTTGCTGCGCAAGTCCGATCACCCCGGCAGTAGTCGTTTCGTCGGCGTTGTACATCGTGCACAGCTCCCGAACATCCAGCAGCCGAATTCGTTCCGCGTGCCCGGTCTCGAGCCGCTGCAGACTGCTGGCACTGCGCTCGATCAATCGCGCCGCTTCGTCCAACGTCAACCCGACCTGCTGCCGAAGGTCACGCAGATACCGCCCGAGCTGCCGCCGCGGCAACGTACTGCCGGTGTTCGACACGTTCATACCCCCAATCCCTGTGATGTGGCTTCGGCATGACTTTGTCATCGGGAACGGATCGCTCCGCGATCTTCACCCCGAATCCGTTCGAACACCCCGAAATCCCGAGTCGAAACCCGAATTCCCTGCTCGGACCGCCCCGACACAGGTCCCGGCAGTACTGGGCGTCCGGGTCGGACAGGATCGCCTGCATGCTGCCCGTGGCGGTGGCATGGTTGGCGGAACAGCTGAATGTCGATGCGGCGCAGCTTCGTTCGGACGGCCGACGGACGGGCTGGACATGTCGGTGCTGCCCGCGGAGCGGCGGCGGTTCCTGGCCACGATGGCCCTGCGCGCGCTGGAAGCCCGTGACCCGCAGCGGCGGTATCCGATTCTGCCTACGCTGTTGGCGCTGTCAGTCACCGACGTGCTCAATGAGGTGTCGGCGCTGCTCGATCGGGCGATCTCGAAGAAGTTCAGCACGCTTTTCGATATCGCCGTCGATCTCGATCCTCGATTGGACTTCGGCGACGACGGCCCCTGCAGCCCGACGCGACGACGCCGAGGCTGGCCTCGAAATCCTCTGACAGCGCCCCGAGTGCTTGTAACTCCGGGCGTTACAAGCACTCTGGCAGAGATCAATCCTTGCGCATCCAGGCGAGCATGGTCCGTGTCTCGCTGATGCGCCAGCCCGCCGCCGTCCGTACCACTGTGCAGGCCAGTCGCAGACCGCTTGTTTGATGCGGCGGTTGGCCGTCGCGGTAGAAGTACACCAGTGAGTTCGCCGAGGCCGCGGCCTGGTCGCCGTTGACGTTCACCAGCAGGTCGTTGGTCATATGCTGGGCGTGCTCGCCCGCGACCTCGGCCTGTCGCATGTAGTCGACAACCTTGTCGATGCCGCGGAGTTGGGCTCGCGGCGAGTGGACCGCCACATCGTCGGTGAAGATCGTGTCGACATCATCCCATCGCTTCTCATCGAGCAGGCGGGCGTAGCGGGTGAACAGGTCGGCGATCTCGATACGGTCGGCGACCAGAGTATCCGTGGCCATGACATTCTCTTTCGTTGGCGTCACCAATATTGGAGTCGCCAACTATACATGCATTCGTTGGATTCACCAACGGTGTATGGTGGCCGCCGTGGAGGCGCCCGAACGCCTGACCGTGAAGTTGGGTTGGCTGCTCGCCCGGCTGGCAGTGCACGCTCATCGGTTGGCGTCCAACGGCTTCGGCGCGATGGGTGCGCGTGGGTACCAAGGACGGACAGAACTTGATCCACCTCCTCACCCGGCTGCTCACCCGCCTTCAACGGGGATGAGCAGGGCTCGGTCCGTGCCTCGGTGACGCGCCGCGACGTGACGGCTGGCCATGACGCCCGCTCTGCGGCGCGCCCACTCGAGCGTGCCCACGAATCGCCGCACCCGGCGGCCCCAGCGGTAGTGATGTAGCCGAGCGAGATGCGGCGCTGAGTCGATGGTTGAGCGGACCGATTGTTTCGATTCGGTCGGCGCGCGGAAACCGTGAGCGTGGTTGTGGCGCTGGTGGTTTCATATGTGGCTGGGAATGTTGAGGACGCGGCGGGGTTCGGCGTGCATGAAGTCCTGCATCGAGCGGGACGGGACCGAGCTCGAGCACGCCTGGGAGCGCTCCAGATCAGGCCGCGAGAAAGCGCAGCGCACGGGCTTCGGCCGAATTCGGTTGGTGCTGAGCGCTTCTCGCTTGTGCCGCGGGCAGTTGCCAAGTCCGGTCGCTGGGGCCGGGAGTTCGGCGCGCCGATGCCTTCGCCGCCTTCTTGGTGACCATTCCGGCCGTGAACACCCGCCGCGGCACCGCGACAGTCTATTTTCCGACGTTCGCCGACTTGACCTCAACGAGAATCACGTTTACTTCGCCCGCCAGCAACTCCCAGGCGTGATCGAAAGCGTCTTCCTGCCAGACGACCGCACCGGGGTTCAGATCCACGATCTGCGTCGCCCCATCCGCCCAGGTCACTTTCTGTCGCCCGGAGCCGAGGTTGACCACCAGCATCGGCTGGTGCGAGTGCATCGCACTTTCCCAACCGTGCGATGCGCGCGCATGGATCACCCGAACGTGTTCATTCTCGAACAAGACTTGGTGCGCATCGGGATCCACGATCGTTGCATGCTGGGGCTTCTGAGCTGAGGTAGGGGTCGAAATACTCATTGCAGGCTCCTATCTGCCGGGTTGTTCGCACGACCTTGGCGCTGGCTGCATCACCGGATCGGTCCGGTGATCGCGGAGTGGGCCACTGGCGGTCGCATGGATCTGTCCTTCCGAGCGCCATCGTCGCCATCCGATCTCGCTGGTTCCGCCAGGTCGGCTGCTAAACAATAACCATGAGGAGTTGTAAAAAACAACCTCCATGAGTGGCTATTTTGAATCGAAGCAGAGGGGGGTAGCCCTGCCGACCGGCCGTAGCCATCAGGGCTCGCATGGGATGGCGCGGGCTCTCAACGTCGCCGGACGATCAATGGCAACGAGTTGTGAAAAGCAACTAATATGAGTGGCAGTTTCGGATCAGAGTGGACGAGAAGGGAGTAACCATGCCGACCAGCCGTAGCTATCGGGACTCATGTGGGATAGCTCGGGCTCTGGACGTCGTCGGGGAGCGCTGGGCGCTGCTGGTTGTCCGGGAGCTGCTCTTGGTGCCTCAACGCTTCTCCGAGCTGCGGCACGCTCTGCCCAACGCCAGCTCGAACCTGCTTGCCGATCGACTTCGAGAACTCGAACATCACGGGGTGATCCGTCGCCGCAAACTGGCCTCAACGGCAGGCCCGCAGGTCTACGAACTGACAGAGTGGGGTCGGAAGCTGGAACCGATCGTCCTGGCCCTGGGCGATTGGGGGATCGATGCCCCCAACCCCCCAGAGCCCACCTCACTCAGTGCCACTTCGGTGCTGATCTTCCTGCGAGGTGCCGATCGTCCCGACCCGGCGGCGCCGCCGATCGTTTGTCGCCTCGATCTCGACGGCTCGGTCTGGACGGTCTGCGTAGAGGCTGGAAAGGTTCAGGTGCAGAGCGGTGAACCCGCCACGGCGGACATCTCGCTTCGCACGGACCCCAAGACGCTCGGCAGCCTGCTGGCCGATCCGGCCTCGCTCGACGCTGCGCTCGCCGACGGGAGCGTGGCCCTTGTGGGCGACCTTCCAGCCCTCAACCGGCTGCTATACGGGGGTTAGCGCGCCCTACCGCTCACGACTACGCCAAATCCGTTGCCTTCTCGGTGATTACCACCGAGATCTCGAAAGTTCGGGAACATCGCTTGACGTCTGTAGCTAATTGGATTAGCTTTATGGCTATCAGCATTAGCTACTCACGCTTTGGAGTTCGACATGACCGAGTACCTGACCATCGACGGTGGACAGATCGCCTACGAAGTGGCTGGCAACGGCCCGCTGGTGGTGCTGTCGCACGGGATCGGTGACCGTCGCCAGGCTTATCGGTTGCTGGCGCCGAAGCTGGTAGCGGAGGGCTTTCGGGTCGCATCGGCCGACCTGCGTGGGCACGGGGAATCCAGCATGAACTGGACCTCCCATGACGGCAGTGCGGCCATCTCCCGCACTGATATCGCGGGTGATCTGCTCGCCCTGATCCGCCACCTCGGCGGGCCCGCGGTCATCATCGGCCACTCCATTTCCGGTGGTGCCGCCACCATCGCTGCCGCGCAATCGCCCGAACTCGTCAGCGGCATCATCGAACTCAACCCGTTCACCAAGACCCAGCAGTTCTACGCCGGTGCGATGTTCACCGTCGCGCGCTACCGCAAGGGCATGACTCGGCTGCTGGGCGCGATGATGTTCAAAAGCCTCGGGCTGTGGATGAGCTACCTGAATGTCGCCTACCCGATCAAGCCCGCCGACTACGACCAGTACATGGCCGAGCTGGCGCAGCTGCTGGGTGAACCGGGCCGGTTCGCGGAGTTCCTGAAGACCGGCAAGTCCACTCCCGCCGACGCCGAAGCGCAGCTGCCCAACCTCAGCGTGCCCGCACTGATCGTCATGGGTACCGCCGACCCCGACTTCCCGGACCCCAAGGCCGAGGGCGATGCCATTGTGGCGCTCATGCCCGAGGGCCTGGGCCACGTCGAATTGTCCGAGGGCTCCGGGCATTACCCGCACGCGGACGCGCCCGACCGGATCGCCGAACTCGCCCTGGCCTTCCTGCGAGAGCATGCCCGTGCCTAGGGTCGGGCTCACCAAGGCCGACGTCGTTCGAGCGGGCGCGGAGCTCGCCGACGACGTCGGCTACGGCAATCTCGCGATGGCGCCGCTGGCCCAACGGCTGGGTGTTCGAACGCCTTCGCTCTACAAGCACGTCGCCAACCTGGCCGACCTGCAACACGGCATTGCGGTCCTGGCCATGACCGAACTCGACCGCGAGATCCGCGATGCCATGCACGGACTCTCCGGCGTCGACGCCCTGGCGGCCTTCGCCCGCGCATTCCGCGCGTATGTGATCGCCCATCCCGGCCGGTATACCGCCACCATCGGCGCCGAGTTCGAGGGCGCCGATGATCCGTTGCTGGAACCCAGTACTCGCCTGTTGGATTCGATGGCGGCGGTATTGCGCGGATACCACATTCCGGAGGCCGAAATGGATCACGCGCTACGCGCACTGCGCTGCGCGTTCCATGGGTTTGCATCCCTGCAGGCCTCCCAAGGCTTCCAATGGACCGGTGACCCGGAGGTCAGCTTCGATTGGATGATCGACTTCATCGATCGCGGATTGCGCGCCGATCGGTGAGCTCATCGATTCCGGTGCGAGCTCGGTGTGGCCTTGGCGGTTCAGTCCACCAGGTCCGGGATCGGCTGTGGTTCAGGCTGATTCGGCGCGCAGGGATTCGATATCGGCGCGTAGCTGGTCGAGGAGTTTTTCGGGGGAGTCGAAGTCGGTGGGGTCGATCGGTGTGCCGAAGCGAATGGTGACCGGATGCGAGCGGTCGAAGCCGCGATGCTCGCCGCCCTTGGTGCGGAGGGGTAGGACATTGTCGGTGCCGGTGGTGGCGACCGGAATGATCGGAACACCGGTTGCCAGCGCGAGTTTCGCGACGCCGGGCTTGTACGGTTCGGATTCGCCCGGCGGCACGCATCGGCCCTCGGGGTAGATGAGCATCACGCCACCGTGGCGCAGAATCCACTCGGCGTGCGCGAGGGCCTGCTGCCCGGATTGGGGGTCGCGTCGTACCACGGGCACATGTCCGAGCCGCCGCACCAACCAGCCCACCATCGGCCACGACCACAACTCCGCCATGGCCACCGCCATCGCTCGCCGCCGCAACGCGCCCCACAGGAATACCGCATCGAGCATCGAAATGTGATTGCTGGCCACCAGAACCGGCCCGCGGGCCGGAACGACCTCCCGGTTCACCACGGTCACGCGAACGAACCGCGACCAGGCGAGAAATCGCAGCAGGCGGCGCACCACCTTGGTCGTGAGCCAGGCACGCTTACCCAACCCGACCGGGCGACGCCGACCGCGACCAGGATCGGACGATGACGCATTGTCTGTCATATTCGCTGCCCCGTGTACTGCCGCGCCCATCGCGTCGGCCTTCAATAGCCAGACTATGGCATGGGCCCGACAAACTCCGTCACGTTCAATACTTGCTGGTGCACAGCCTTTTTTGCGCGATACTGGCACAGATATCGGGCTCGAGTACACCGGCAGTCGGGAAGCCGAAATTGTCAGTGGTGCCGGGTATCCTGATCGCAGAACATATCCGTGGGGGAGGTTTTGATGTTGGTAATGATGGCCGTGGTCTTCGTACTCGCGGGCGCCGTACTCGTCCAGTTCTACCCGATCGCCGCCGCCGTGGCATTCGCGGTCGCCGCCGCACTCGTCGGAGTCTCGCTCGTGCGTTTCCTGCGCCAACGCCGCCGTGCCGAACTGTGGACCGCCAGCGCCCGCACCCGCGGCGCAGCCGCCGCAGGCGGCGTCGGCCTGAGTTCCTACATCAACGGTGGCGGTTGCAGCGGCAGCGATTCGGGAAGCGGCGACTCCGGCTGCGGCGGTGGTGGCGGTTGCAGCGGCGGAGGCTGTGGTGGAAGCGGTTGCGGCGGCAGCTGATCGGGTCACCGGCAGGCCGCGGCGATGCCGTCGAGCCAGTCGCGGATCGCCTTTCGTTGTTCGGGGGGTGAACGGGGATTCCAGTTCGGCTTCGCGGCGGTTCACGGCGATGCGGGCCTCGGCCAAGCGAGTGCGGCCGAAGGCTGCCTTCGTACTCGTCGCACTACGCACCCGTAGCCGAGTTTCGATCCACGACTACTCGCCCTGCGCATGTTCGGTGGCGGCAAAGCGGCACTCGGATTGCTGCTGTTCGCCATGACCGCGGCCGGTTTCTACAGCGCGTTCTATTTGCAGGGCGCACGCGGCTTCTCCCCGCTGCAGGCGGGCTCGACCAGCTCGCCGGCGGCGCGGCGTGATCGTCGGCGGGCCGCTCGGCTGGGACGGGTGTCAGCCGACGGCTGTGCCCGTGCAGGTCGCGATGAGGGTTGCGACTTGACGCGGTCGCAGTGCGGTGGTGTCGATGACGTGGGCTTCTCGGCTGTGCCATGAGCGGGCGGCGTCGTAGTCGTCGAGGTGTTCCAGCCGCCATTGTGAATTCGGTTTGCTGGGATCGGTTCGGATGCGGCGCAGGAGTTCGTCGTGATCGGCGTGCAGAACGAAGTGATGCAGTGGGACGCTGGCCTTTTCGAGCCCGGCGCGGATTTCTTGCCAGTATTGGTGGACGAGGACCGACTGAGGCACGATCAGAGTGCCGCCGACGTAGTCGAGGATCTGCATCGCCGCAGCCACAACCAGTCCGCGCCAGGGTTGCCAGTCCTGGAAGTCCCGGACGATCTCGGAGGCGAGGACGTGGCGGAGCATGAGCCCGACCTCCTCGGTGTCGAAGATCCGCGATCCGGGGAGTAGTGCGGTCAATTCTCCTGCTGTCGTGGTCTTTCCGGCTCCGAAGGTTCCGTTCAGCCAGATGATCATGCTTCGAACGTATCGGGTTGGTGCGAGATGGGGGTCGAGGAACAGATCCGGCGCGAGTGAGCTGCCTCGGTGAACAGCGTTGGCCGGCGGGTGATTTCATGTTGCGGTGACGGATGAGGGTTTCGGCTGGTTCGGGTCGTGAGCGTCCCCGGCCCAGGTCGCAGCCGCAGCCGCAGCCGCGGACGCCGTAACCCCGCACGCCGCTGTCCGCCGCCAGATGTCATGGCGCAGTTGCGGAGTGGTGAGCTGCGGTGCGTCAGGCATGTGGCGGATCGTGGCGTCGCGACTCTGCTGGATTGTTGACCCAACGTCGTTCGGGGTCAGCGGCGGTCTCCTTGCTGCGGGTTCGCGCTACTCGTGTTCGGCAGCGCCTAGCGTGACGGATTGACGGCGCGTGTGCGCTGCTCGTGATCCAGTCCCGGACGGTGCTGCTTACGGTGTTGCAGAGCGCGGACCGTCATTGTTCCTGCGGCGATGAGCACGGCAGCAATTGCGGCGAACACGATCTGCGGCCGATCCAAGGTGTTGTCACCGGCGAGCAGATACCAAGCGATATTGATCAGCCAATGTCCGATCGACGCGACCAGCACACGCTGGCCGAAACTCCCGTTGCCCAGGTATCCGAGCACGATGGCGTACGCCATCACCGAGACGAAGAAGCAGGCCGCGGTCACCGGGCCCGCCGCGAATACCTGGACATGCCACAGTGCCCAGGTCACCCCGGTCGCACAAATTGCCGCGAACCTGGTCATTCGAGATTCCAGTATCGGCTGCATCAGGCCCCGCCAACCGATCTCCTCGCCGCCCGCGCCGAGGAGTTGGAGCAGCACGAACACTGCGAAAGGAAGACCTCCGACTGCCGCGGGACCGACAACGGCGGTGCCTGATACGACAGCCGCCATCGTGCTCAACAGGCAGAAGAACACGCAAGCCGTGACCACCGCCGCGACACTCGCGCCTACTCGCCGGGAGGAGACTGCTGTGGGCAGCAGTCCGGCGACGGTCGTCCTGAACGTCAGCCAGGTTGCCAGCACGCCCAGCGCCGGGCCGAACTGGACCAGTGACAGCGCCGACGGGTCAATGCCCGAATGAGGTTGCACCACAAGTAAGACACTCGAGGCGGCAAGGGTGGACAGCACGTAGACGGCGAGTGTGGCCCAGACCCTTGCAGTGGTCGGTGACTGCATTGCGGGGCCGGGCTGGGTGCTGCTGGTATCGGTGAGGCTCACGCTACTTACCTTGTCCGTCGATATCCGCCCGCGCATCGCCCAAAGGTCCAGATCATCTGTGGTACTGGGGTACTAGGCGCGACCGGTCTCCGCGGGGCAGGCAAACTCCAGCCCGCAGTGGTCGACATGGCGAGCGCAGCGAGTGCTCCACGACTGGACATGGACGCAACGATTGCCACCGAGGGTCGCGCCTTGCGGAGCGCCGCCGCGTAGTTCGCATGGGTCACGGTGATCGTGGCGAGGTATATCCGCACCGCGTCGGCCGATCGCATACTGCTCGGCGTCGGAAGTATCCGAACCCGACCCATCGGCCGACCTCCGACCGCTACCGCAGATGGTTTCCCGAGTCGCACCGGCATGAAAGAGGTATCACGCCAGGACGAATCCGAGGCCGCACATAGTGTGCGGCTATATGCGGTAATCGCTGAGCGCCGGATTTCTCGAACATGTTCCTCGACCCCGAGGTCTGCTCGGACTGCTGGCCTAGGTCCAGTTGTGCGGCGACGCGCCGAAGTCGAGTGGCTTGTCGCGAATGTACACCGCGTCGACTTCGGCAGGGCTGAGCCGCAGCTGCGGGCCGACCGCTGATCAGGGAGGTCATCCCGAAAGACTGGTGACGTAGCGGTACTGCGGCCGTGCAGTATTCGTCGTTCGTGGGCTGGCGCTGCTGGTCGATCTCTCAGCGGGGTCCCGGTTCGTTTGCGGCGGGGGATGCTGGTGAATTGCAGCGGGTTCCTGACGAATTCCGGCGTCGTTGGTCCCGCTCGGGCGCTCGTTCGGCGGTGAATCCCGGCGGGGTTGTCTTGATGCCGTCCGGGTAGGGCACGCGGGGGCCACTTGCCTGTCGGAGTAGTGCGAGGGCTTCCTCGGCGGGGGACCTGGCGGGGGTTGTGCACACGATCAGTACTTGTTCCGGGGCGCGGGCGATCGACAGGGTCTGCTGTGTCACTGTCACCGTGCCGACGACGGGATGGTGCAGTTGGTAGGACGCGGCGTCGCAGGGTATTACGCGGTGGTCACCCCAGAGCGCGACGAACTCGGGGCTTTTCATCGTCAGCTCGCCGATCAGTTCCGCGAGCAGCGGGTCATCCGGGTGCTTGCCGACGGCGATGCGCAGGTTGCCGACTACCGCGCGGGCCTTGCGCTTCCAGTCCGTGTACAGCTCGCGGCAGTGCGGGTCCAGAAACAGCATCCGGCTCATATTCGGCCGCAGCGCCGGGTCCTCCGGGCTGCGGAAGTCCAGGTGCCCGGCCAGCAGGGCATGCCCGAGTGTGTTCCATGCCAGCACGTCGGTACGCCGGCCGAGCACCATCGCCGGGACGCCGTCGACGACGCGCAACAGATCGCGCGTGTCGTCGGCGAGTTTCTCGGGCCGTGGACGGCGCCCTCGGGGCGTGCGGCGGGCGGCATTGGCGAGCCGGTCGAGGTGTTGGCGCTCGTGGTCGTCGAGCAGCAGAGCGCGGGCGATCGCGTCGAGTACCTCGGCCGAGGCCCCGCGGGACAGTCCTTGCTCCAACCGCGTGTAGTACGAGACGCTAACGCCCGCCAGCTGGGCCAGCTCCTCGCGACGCAGCCCGGCCACCCGCCTGCGAGGTCCGGTTTCGCGCAGGCCGAGGTCCTCCGGTCGTAGCCGCGCCCGTCGGGCTTGGAGGAAATCGCCGAGTGGTCCGGGTCCGTCCATTTCTCCAGTATCCGGAGGGCGGCCCGACCGCAGCCACACCCTGCCAGGGGTAGGACAACGCGGGAGTGGTTCGTGCGAATCCTCGTGGACAGACTCGATCACATCGGGCCACGTGCCCCGAATCCGAGGACGGATCACATGGAGCAGATCACCCTGGGCGACGTCACCGTCACCCGCATCAAAGAGTTCTACGGTTCGGTCGAGATGACTCCGGGCCAGTTCTTTCCGGACAGCCCTGACGGCTCGTGGGACGAGCATCGCGGCGAGCTGGCTCCGGACTTCTGGAACCCGGAGACCGACGAGTGTCACTCGGCCGTCCAGTCCTGGCTGTTGCGCAGCGAGGGCCGCACGATCCTCATCGACACCGGCGTGGGCAACCACAAGGATCGGCCCTACGCGCCGGTGTGGAGCCGCCTGGATACGAACTATCTCGACAATCTCGCGGCCGCCGGCGTTCGGCCCGAAGATGTCGACATCGTGGTCAACACCCACCTGCACATCGACCATGTCGGCTGGAACACCCGACTCGACGGCCGAACCTGGGTGCCGACCTTCCCGAACGCCACCTATCTGATGACGCGACGGGACTTCGAGTTCTGGGACCCGGCCAACGGATACAAACCCGTGCTGGGCCGCGGCAACCAGAACGTTTTCGAGGACAGCGTTATCCCGGTCCACCAGGCGAGGCAGACCTGCCTGTGGGACGGGTCGTACCGGATCGACAAGAACTTGCGGCTCGATCTGGCTCCTGGTCACACTCCTGGCTCGTCCGTGCTCACCTTGCAGTCCGGCGGCGATCGGGCTCTGTTCGTCGGGGATCTGGTGCACACCGCGCTGCAGATCGTGGAGCCGGAAACCAACTCCTGCTTCTGTGAGGACCCGGCCGAGTCCCGGGCAACCCGGCACAAGCTGCTCGGCCGCGCCGCCGAAAGCAACGCGCTCGTCTTCCCCGCGCATTTCGGCGGTTCGGGCGCTGTGGAGGTCGAGCGCAATGGGTCGAAGTTCGCGATCAAGGGCTGGGCGGGCTTCTCCCGCATCGCCTGATCCCAGAAAGGAAGCATTCCCGTGTCCCAGCACATATACCCGGTTGTCGAAACACCGGCGGGTTCCGTACGCGGACGCCGCGACGGATTCGGTGAGCTCTACCGCGCCATCCCCTACGCGGCGGCCCCGACCGGCCCGGCCCGCTTCGCTCCACCCGCGCCGCACCCGGGCTGGCCCGGCGTCCGCGACGGCACGCAGCCATCGCCCACGGCCCCCCAGCCGGCCCGCAACTTCGGCCGCCTCGACATGACCCCTTACTTCGGGCCCGGCTGGGTACGAGGCGAGGAGTACCTGACCGTCGACGTCCGTACCCCTGCCGCCGACACCGGCAGACGCCCCGTCATGGTGTTCGTGCACGGCGGCGGGTTCGTCACCGGCTCGACCCGCGCCGCGCTCTACGACGGCAGCGCCTTCGCCCGCGACGGCGTCGTCCTCGTGACAGTGAACTACCGCCTCGGTATCCCCGGTTTCCTCGACCTGGCGGGCGCGCCACCCAACCGCGGGCTGCTCGACGTGCTCGCCGCACTCAACTGGGTGCGGGACACGGTCGCAGTGTTCGGCGGTGACCCGGAAAATGTCACGATCTTCGGACAGTCCGCGGGAGCCACGCTCACAGGTGCGCTACTCGCGACACCGGAGGCGAAAGGTCTGTTCCGGCGGGCGATCATCCAAAGTGGCAGCGGCACAGGTGCTTTCATTCCGGAACAGGCGCAGCGGGTCACCGCTGCGGCGGCCGCCGCGCTGGGGGTCGAACCGACCGCCGAGGCGTTCGCCGCGATCCCGGACGAGCGCTTCCTGGAGATCCTGCCCGCATTGGGCGGCCTCGACCTTCGCACCAGCACCGCCACGGACCCGCTGGTCGGGCTCAGCCCGTTCAGCCTGGTCCTGCCGGTCCAGCCCGCCGACGGACTCGCCGACGGCCCCGCCGCCGACGTCGACCTGCTCATCGGCACCAACACCGAAGAGGGGCACCTCTACCTCGTACCGCAAGGCAACCTGGAGCCCTCCACGGAGGCCGACGTGCTCGCCATCGCCGCACGGGTGCACGCGGACCCGATCACCGCCATCGCCGCGCACCGCGCAGCACGGCCCGATGCGACAACGGGCGAACTACGCTCCGCCATGCTCGGGGAGGCCCTGTTCGGGGCCGGAACGGCGCGCATGGCGCAGGCCCACGCGCGGATCTCGGGCGGCCGCACACACGTCTACTCGTTCGGGTACCGCTCGACAGCCCTGAACGGACGACTCGGAGCCGCCCACACCGTCGAGCTGCCTTTCGTGTTCGACATCGCCGACAAGCCGTGCCTGCACAGCGACACGGCCCTGCTCGGCCCCGGCCCCGCCCCGGCCGGTCTCGCGGCCCAGATGCACGACGCCTGGATCGCGTTCGCCAGAACC
The DNA here is from genome assembly GCF_040609795.1 of Nocardia sp. NPDC004604. Classification (NCBI taxonomy): domain Bacteria; kingdom Bacillati; phylum Actinomycetota; class Actinomycetes; order Mycobacteriales; family Nocardiaceae; genus Nocardia; species Nocardia sp. NPDC004604. Next base: position 27,527 of record NZ_JBEXLC010000026.1, on the reverse strand, counting down.
GGGGACCCGGGGTGGTCCACCTACGATCCGCAACGACCAGTGGTGCAGATCCTCGGAGGCTGATCCTGCTGACCGGACCGAAGAGGCCGACGACGTGAAAGCAGAGGCGGACGCCGAGCGCACTGGAAAGCGGCACCGGCAGTTCGTCCGGGACCGGCTCGGCGTGAAGTACACGCCGGCGGCGGTGCGCGCGGTGACCGAGGCAGCGATTCGCAAGGTCGGCACCATGTGGCCACCGCATGCCGCAGGTCAACCGGATGCGGGCCGTAGATTGTTCGTGAGCAGGCCGAGGGTGAACTCGAAGCGGTCGGGTCCGGTGCCGGAGATCAGCTCGGCGGCGTGGCGTCGAGTGTGTGGGAATTTCTCGGCGGGCAGTGCGGTGAAGCGGTCCAACAACTCCTCGTGGCTGAGTACCCATTCCTGATCCTGGTGCCGGCGCCGTTGCTGGACCAGCGACTGCTCCAGTGCGTAGGCGCTGACGTAGAGGGACAGCGCGTCGCGGGTCCATCCGGCCGTCCTCGGTTCGATGCCACCCGCGAGCAGGATCGCCAGGATTCCTTCGCCGACCCGCAGCGTTTCCAGGTTGGTCGACACCATGGCCAGCGCGGCCCGCGAGACCCCAGGGTATTTCAGATACAGGTCGCGGATCTGCGTGTACACCCCGAGCAACTGCTCACGCCAGGCAGCCGGGTCCGGTTCGGGGAGCACGACCTCGGCGTAGAGCCTGCCGATCAGCAAATCGTCGATGTCGTCCTTGTTGACGATGTGCGCGTAGAGCGACGACGGACCGGTGCCCAGCGCGGCGGCGACCCGGCGGATGGTCAGCGCGTCGTAGCCCTCGGTGGCGACGACCTCCAGGGCGGCGTCGGTGATCCGTTCGACGGTGATGGGCTTCTTGCGTGGTGCCGACACGGCAGCCTCGGCTGCGGGTTGGGCGTGGCGAGCTGCGCGGCGTTGGCGGGGATCGGCGGACATACCGGCCACTATAGCTTGACACGATCTAAGTTCGTTGGATAGAACTAAGATCGTCATAACGAACTAAGTTCGTTTTCTTGTTTCGATGTTGCAGGAGTGCGTGATGCGAGTTTCCGTTGTCGGAGCCGGTCTGGGAGGTCTGGCTCTCGCGCAGGGTCTGCGTGGTGCCGGGATCGAGGTCGACGTGTTCGAGCGCGACCCGGGGATCGTCGCGCGGTTCCAGGGCTACCGGCTCGTGCTGGACCCGACCGGTTTCCAGGCGGTGCGCGACTGCCTGCCGACGCGCTGGTACCCGCTGCTCGACGAGATCGTCATGGACGCCTCCGCCGAGCAGCTGATCCTGGACCCGTGGCTGAACGAGATCGGCAGGCTCGGCGCGGGCCGGACCGGCATCGTCGTCGACCGGCAGGTGCTGCGACACCTGTTGCTGACCGGTCTCACCGTACACACCGATGCCGCGCTGACCGGCTACGACGTGCTGGCCGACGGCAATGTCCAAGCCCAGTTCGCCCGCCGCGACCCGGCCACCGCCGACCTACTCGTCGGCGCGGACGGCGTCACCTCCGCGGTCCGCGGAGTGTTGTCGCCGCAGACCACCCCGACCGACACCGGCGTCCGGTTCGTCATCGGCCGCACCCCGCTGACCGACGAGTTCGCCAGCCTGTCCAAGGCCTACGGCTCGAAGATCACGGGCGACGGCGTCAGCCTGCTGCTCGGCGCGATGCGCTTCCGTACCCCGCCGAAGCAGGCCGCCGAACAACTGGCCCCCGAAGTCACGCTGCCCGACATCGGCGACTACGTGCGCTGGGCCATGATCCTGCCGCCGAACGGCTCGCTGGAGGACCTGACCGCGCAAGACGCCGTGCTGTCCAGGATGGAAGGTTGGCACCCGGAGCTGCGCGCGCTGATCGAGCAGGCCGACCCGGACAACAGCACGCTGCTCTCGATCCGGGTGGTCAAGCCCGGTGCGCGCTGGGCGTCCGGCCCGGTCACGCTGCTCGGCGACGCGATCCACGCCACCTCCCCCACCGGCGGCAACGGCGCGAACACCGCGCTACGCGATGCCGACCTGCTGCGCCGGTGCCTGATCGACGCCGACGAAGGCCACCGCGATCTGCGTAACGCGGTCGACGACTACGAGCGGCAGATGTTCGAATACGGCGCCGAGGCCGTGCGCAGCAGCCTCGAGAAACTGCCCGCCTTCGCCCCCGAAGCGAAACTGTCCTGAGGCCGAAACTCACCTTGCGCGACCGACCGGACCCGCCCGGTCGTGGACATATCCGGTAATGGCTGACGACTCCATCTAGAGGCCGAGTTTGGTGACGGCGTTGTCTTCCAAAGGGTTCGCGGTGCGGATGTAGTTGTGCACAGTGCGCGGGTTGGACCAGCGACCCTGCCGCATGATTTCGCGGTCGCTGGCGCCGCCGAGTGCGGCTTGGGTGGCGAATCCGGCGCGCAGGGAGTGACCGGAGAACAGGTCCGGATCGAGTCCGGCGCGGGCCGCATAGCGTTTGACGAGTTCGGCGATGGCGCGCCCGGACATCGGTTCGGTGCCGATGCCGCCGTGGCGGGTGATGGTCGGAAACAAAGGGAGCGCGGCGTTTTCGGCGAGTGCGGTGCCCCGGTAGCCATGGCAGCGGTGAATCTGCGGGGATATCGCGGGGGTGTCGTCGAGCCAGGCCCGCACATCGCCGCGTGCGCAGTGAACTTCGAGCAGCTGGATCCAGTCGGCGAACGCGCAGACGGGGCAGGTGTGTGGACGCTGGCCGCGGGGGAGTGCGACGCGCTGTTCGGTGATGCCGGTGGGGTCGGTTTTGGTGGTCGGGAGTTGTACGAGCAGCAGCGGCTCACCGGTGCCGTGGTCGAGATCCACCCGCACATCGGCGATCCGCAATCCGGCGAGTTCGCTGCGGCGCAACGCTCCTGCGAATCCGACGAGCAATGCCAGGGTGTCGCGGCGGCGCGCGGGTTCGGTGGGCCACCGCGGTTCGGGCAGTCCGGCGAGCAACTGTTCGAGGGTGTGCAACAGCACCGGGCGCTTGCGCTTTGGCTGTGTGCGGCGGGTCCGGCGGATACCGCGCAAGGTCAGGCGGACCACATCGGAGCGGGTGGGCGATGGTAATCCGTTGGCGGCGTGGACCGCCGCGATTGCTGCCGATTTGCGTTCGAGGGTGGCCGCGCTGAACGCCCAACGCTGCGATCCATCGTCACTGTGACGCAACGCATCCGCTGCCGCGGCCAGATACACCGCGACATCGAGCGGGTCCGCGGGCAGTGCCTGCCGCCCTTCCGTGGCACACCATCCCGCCCATGCGATCCAATCGGTTCGATACGCCCGCAACGTATTCGCCGATTGCGACGCCTCCAGATACCGGCGCAATGCCCCGGCCTGCTCATCATCGAACCGCTCCCGCACCAACCGCAGTGCGACCGCATCCACCAGCACACTGCGCACCCCGCGCCGCAACTCCGTACGCACCGACTCCGGCACCGCGACCACCGCATCGCCCACTCGCTCGCTCCCATCTGCCCCGGCTCGAAGTTCGACAGCCAAAGCCTATGCGTTCTGCGGCGATTCCCGTCCGGTCGCGACACGCATCAGTCCCGCAGCGCCAGCAGTCGCTGTGCACCATCGAACAGATAGGACTCCGCGACGCGCGCGGCGGTCAGCGCGGCGAGGGCGGTGGCCGCGAGCAGCATGTACATGACCACGATCTGGTAGCGGATGGCGGTGAGCGGGTCGACGCCAGCGAGGATGAGTCCGGTCATGGCGCCGGGCAAACTGATCAGGCCGACGACCTTGGTCGCGTCGATGGTCGGGATCAGTGCGGTGCGCAATGCGGATCGGCGATGCGGCAGGAAGGCTTCGCGCGCCGAAAGGCCCAGGCACAGTCGGGCTTCGATGGCGGGGCGCGCATTGCGGGCGTCCTCATGGAGTCGGCGCAGCGCGATGCCGGTGGCCTGCATCGAGGCGGAAACGATCATGCCGCCGACCGGGACGACGACTCGGGCCTGTGTCGAGATGACACCGAGCAGGATGAGTGCGCCGAGCGTAATGGTCGAGCCGATGCCGACGCCGATGGTGGCGGCCCGGCGCGCTCGCGGCAGACCTTTGCCGCGTCGGCCCGCCACCTGTCCGGCGATCAGCACCATGAGGACAACCCACGCGAGTGCGCCCGGTAGTCCGGTGTGCCGGAACAGGATCAGTAATATGGCGCCGACGGCCACCAACTGGGCCGCGGCGCGGGTGGCGGCGATGAGCAGTTCGCGGGTCAGGTGCAGTTGCTGGCGGTAAGCGATTGCGGCGGCCACTGCGACCAGCACGAGCGAGGTCGCGACACCGGGCCAGCCGGGTATGGAAAGCTGTTCTGTCACTGGGGTTTCCGTTCATCGCCGGGGGACAGGTGCCCGTCTCGCAGGGTCCAGATGTCGTCGGCAACGTCGGTTACGAAGGTGGTGTCGTGGCTGACCAGGATGACACCGCCGCCGCCCGCCGTGTGCTCGCGAATGAGAGCGCCGACCGCCGCCGCGGATTCCGCATCGAGGGCAGAGGTCGGCTCGTCGAGCAACAACACCTCGGGTTCGACGGCGAGCGCTCGAGCCAGGCACACTCGCTGCGCCTGGCCGCCGGACAACTCGAGACAGCGTCGGTCGCGGAAGTCCGGCAAGCCGACGCGGGCGAGCAGCATGTCCAGGCGATCGGACGCGAGATCGGCCCGGCCGACTCGAATCTCCTCGGCGACGGTATCGGTGAGCAGCGTGGGGTGCTGTGGCACCAGCCCGACACGTCGACGCAGATCCGGGGCGTGGAACCGGGTGATCGGGACGTCATCGAGAAGAATCCGGCCGCCGCTCGGTTCGTCGAGCCGATTGAGCAGCCGCAGCAGCGTGGTCTTCCCCGTGCCGCTCGGGCCGACCACCGCCGCACATCGACCCGCGGGAAACGTCGCGGTGATAGCGCTGAGTATCGGCGCATCCCCGTGACTCGCACTGACCGCATCCAGACTGATATTCGGCACCGTCCCACCATTCCCTATCTGTGGCAGCGGTGTCCGGTCGGAGCCGACGAGCGGCGACTGTGCGGGTCGCGCTGGGGGCCGTGATTGCCGGGCAAGGCGGCGACTGTGCTCTCGAACATGTATCGACTTGCGGGTGGTGAGTGCTGGACGACCACGAAATGCTGGCGCATGCCTGTCGATGTGACGTGCGCCACTGTCCGTGGGTGTCACAAAGCGGTTTGGACCGGCGTCTTGTGCGTGACACAGTTCGATAGTGAACAGATAGGAGCAACCGATGAGCGAGCGCAGGGATCCCGCTACCGAGGCATTCCTCGCCCACCGCAACCTGCTCTTCACCGTCGCCTACGAGATACTGGGCTCGGCCGCCGATGCCGAAGATGTCCTGCAGGAGACCTGGTTGCGGTGGGTGGATGTCGATCTCGACACGGTGCGGGATCATCGTGCCTACCTGGTCCGGATCACCACCCGCCAGGCGCTCACCCGGCTGCGCACGCTCGGTCGTCGCAAAGAGTCCTACGTCGGTCCCTGGTTGCCCGAGCCGCTGCTCACCACACCCGACGTGGCCGAGGATGTCGAACTGGCCGACAGCGTCTCGATGGCGATGCTGCTGGTACTGGAGACACTCGCGCCGACCGAGCGGGCGGTATTCGTACTTCGCGAGGTCTTCGATCTGGCCTACGACGAAATCGCCGAAGCCGTCGACAAAACCCCCGCCGCGGTCCGTCAGATCGCCCATCGGGCACGCGCACACGTCGCCGCACGACGACCACGCGGGACCGTCTCCCCGGCCGAGACCCGCGGCGCGCTGGACGCATTCCGACGGGCGATCGAAACGGGTGATCTGCAAAGCCTGTTCGACATGCTCGCGCCGGATGTCGTACTGCTGGGTGACGGTGGCGGAGTCGTGCAGGCCGTGGTGCGACCCGTCGTGGGGGCGGCCCGGGTGGCTCGCTTGCTGGCGGTCGGCTTGCCCAAAGTCAGCGGCGCGGTGTCGGTCGAGCCGGCACAGATCAATGGCTGCCCGGCGCTGATCATCCGGATCGACGGGGAGATCGACAATGTCGTAGCGGCGCGGATCGACGACGGCCTGATCACCGGGCTCTACATCGTGCGCAATCCCGAGAAACTGTCGCGTGTGGAACGGGAGACCATGGTGAGCCGCTGAGTCCGAAGCTCGATCTCACCGACGCCGCATGTGAGCAACGCAGTAATCCCGCATGCGATGGCTTCGAAGGACGCGGGCGTCCGTATTACTGATCCGCAGCGGTGGTGGTCGGTGCGCGGTGTCCGGTGGTGGCGATGTGGTGGGCGGCGAGGTAGGCAAAGACGATGGCGGGTCCGATGGTGGCGCCGGGTCCGGCGTAGGTGTGGCCCATGACGGGTGTAGCGGTGTTGCCCGCGGCGTAGAGGCCCTCGATGACGGTGTGGTCGGCGCGCAGGACGCGGCTGTGGGTGTCGGTGACCAGACCGCCTTTGGTGCCGAGGTCGCCGGGGACCAGACGGGCGGCGTAGTAGGGGCCGCTGGCCAAGGCGCCGAGGTTGGGATTGGGGTGTTGAAGGGGGTCACCGTAGTAGCGGTCGTAGGCGCTCTCGCCGCGACCGTAGTCCTCGTCGATGCCGGTGCGGGCGAAGGTGTTGAATCGGGCCACCGTGGCGGTGAGTCGGTCGGCGGGCACGCCGATCTTGTCGGCGAGTTCGCCGATGGTGGCGGCGCGGGTGAGCGCGCCGCTGTCGAACCAGCGTCGAGGCAGGGATTGTCGTGGGGGCAGGCCGGCGAACAGGTAGCGGTTGCGGTAGCGCTGGTCGAAAATCAGCCAGGCGGGCAGGTTTTCCGCAGGGCCGTCGCCTTGTCCGTATTCGCCGCCGTACATGCGGTGCACGGCATCGACATAGGGCAATGATTCGTTCATGAACCGCAAGCCGCGGTCGTTGACGATGAGGCTGCCGGGCAGGTTGCGTTCGGCCAGACAGAACCAGGGTTGGCGGGGCAGCGGGATCGACGGCCCCCACCAGGCGTCATTCATGAAACCGGTGGCCGCGCCCACAGCTGCACCAGCCGCGATACCGTCGCCCGTGTTTGCGGCGGCCCCGACGGTCCAGTCCGAGCCGATGGGTGCGCGCTGGTGCTGCCTGCGTAGGGCGTCGTTGCGTTCGAATCCGCCGCACGCCAGGATCACCCCGGAGCGTGCGCTGATCTGTTGTTCGGTGCCGCCGCGACGCACGGTTGCACCGGTGACCCGGCCGTCGGTGACGGTCAGTTCGACCAGCGGAGTGTCGAGCAGCAGCGGGATTCCGGCGTCCAGCATGCCTTTGCGCAACATGGCGCTCAACGCTTGGCCGCGGGCGAGCAGATGCCGGCCTCGGATGCGGGCGGTAAGCCAGCGCGCGGCGATACGGATCGCGTGCCAGGGCGCGCGGGGGTTGCGCAGACCGAGGTGGATCTGACGGAAATCAGCCTGGGTGAGAACGAAGTTCCGCGGGGCCTTGGAATAGTCGGGTTCGAGTGTGGCCAACTCCGCACCCAGCACTCGGGCATCGAAGGGGACAGGTTCTACGGAGCGGCCGTGGGCGCGTCCGCCTGCGGCTTCGGGGTAGTAGTCGCTGTAGCCGGGGACCCAACGCATCCGCAGCGGGCTGTGGGCGGTGAGGAAGTCGAATGCTTGCGGTCCGTGGTCGATGTAGATGTCGATCTTGTCTTTGTCGACCACCGGGCCGATTATGCCGGTCAGGTAGGTGCGCGCGGTTTCGAGGTCATCGTCGGGCGCTTCCCTGCGCAGCACGGTGTTGCCCGGAATCCATACCCCGCCTCCGGAGCGGGCGGTGGACCCGCCCCAGTGGGGGGCTTTCTCGATGACGAGTACAGAAAGCCCGTGGTGGGCAGCGCTGATCGCGGCGGTCATCCCGGCGGCGCCGGAGCCGACCACCAGCACGTCCACGGTGTCGATGTCGCTGTGGTCTTGTCGCATGACTCGTGCAGATTCCTATCCGTGAAACACGTTGGGGGCCAGGGAGATCAGGCTGTGGCGTTTCGCCATCGCCGGTTCTGGACTGCGGTCAGGGCGGCTTCTACGCACACCGGCAGCGACGCCGCCGGGTCCTGGGCGCCGCGCAGCCATTGCAGGAGACCGAACTCCGCGGCCGCGAGCATCAGATGCACCAACAGTCCCGGCGTGGGATCGGTCTCGGGATCGCGTGCCATCCGGTGGGCGACGAGTTCGACCAACCGGACCCGGTGATCGGGCGGGACCAACGCGACCCGCTCCAGCAGATGCGGCGCGGTCGTGAACGCCGCCCGCCACTGCTCGAGTTCCTTGACCGCCAACGACGTCGAGCGAGCCAGGATCGCCCCCGCCAACGCGACATCGGCCGGTTCGCTTCCGGGGCGCGCCTCCAACAAACCGGCGATACCGGCGCCACCCTCGCGCACCGGCTCCAGCAACAAGTCCTCCTTGCTGCGTACATGCCGGAAATACGTACTCGGCGAAACCCCCGCCTCCGCGGCGATCTGCTCGGTGGTCACCGCCTCGAACCCCGACCGCGCGAACAAACTGTACGCCGCCCGCTGAATATCGTCGCGAACCCGACGACGCTGCCGATCACGCAAAGACACCCCCACCACCCTTCGAGAACCGCACGGCGAACCATCCGCCGCAGCCTAGACGAAAGTCTCACCCGAAATGATAGATACTGTCAATATGGGTTGAGATGTCACGTTTCGCGGCCCGAATCAGGTGCACATACACAGCGACGCCGCGCCACAGCAAGAGTGCTGTCTCCGGCGATTTCGGTCCGACGGGAGTGGTGGGTGTCCTCTCGTCCCCGGGTCGGCAGGGCAGCCGCTATCGTCGAGTTCAGGAAGCGACGAGAAAGGGCGGGTCGATGGGGCGAATCGCGCAGCAGCGCCCCGCCGCGACCCCGGCGTCGGCTGGTCAGGTGGCCCGGCGGGTCGCCATCCTGCGGGCGGCTGCCGAACTCGGTGCCGAAGCGGAGTTCGACCGGGTACAGATGGCCGATCTCGCCAATCGGGCGGACGTGGCGTTGGGCACGCTCTACCGGTACTTCCCCACCAAGACCGAGGTGTTCGCGGCCCTGTTCCAGGAACAGATCGCCAGTTTCGTCAACGACCGATGGCAGCTACCCGAAGGTGGCGATGTCTTGGAGCACATCGGGCGCAACCTGGCCGCGCTGAACACGACACTGCTGCGCAGCCCTCGGCTGTGCTCGGCGATGCTGCGCGCCACCGCCGCCGCCTATATGCGCGAGCCATCGCCGGAGCAGTTGTGGCTGGAATCGGAATCGACACTGACACAGGCGATTCTGGACACGCTCGGAATCGAGCAACCCGGCGCGGCCGATCACGGCACCACACTGCTGCTGATCTACAGCTGGTGGGGCGTGCTCACCTCGAGTCTGAGTCGACGCATGTCCCCCGAACGCGCCGAACGCGAACTGTGTCGCGCAGCCTCGCTGATCCTCGCCCACCACATTCACTGAGATCGACTATCCGCTGTCGGTCGCCCAGACCGGATCGATCTACGCCTCTACTGTCCGACGTCGACACCTCCCGCGAGCGCCGACGCGTGTCGCACGTAATCGAAGCCGAGTATCAGCACAAGTCTTGACGCCACGGCAAACTAGAATTAATTCTAGTTCTTGGCAAGGTCGCGCCACGGCGACCGTCTCGAGAGGTGAGGTGCATGACGGACAAGGTTTTGGAACAGGTGGAAGCACTGGGCGAGCGGTTGGCCGCCACCGCCGCCGACAGCGAAGCACTCGGGAGGCTGTCCGACGACAGCGTCGCCCTGATCCGCGAAGCCGGGGTGATGCGGCTGCTGCAACCCGCCGATTTCGGCGGTCACGCCGCCCACCCGCGTGTATTCGCCGAAACTGTCATGGCGGTCGCACAACGCTGCGGCTCGACCGGCTGGGTCTGCGGCGTCGGCGGTGTGCACCCGTGGGAGATGGCGCTGATGGACCGACGACTGCAACAGGAGGTGTGGGGCGAGGACCCCGACACCTGGATCGCCTCCCCGTACGCCGCCCAAGGGATCGCCACACCGGTCGACGGCGGCTACCGACTGCGCGGGCGCTGGAACTTCTCTTCCGGCACCGACCACTGCGACTGGATCTTCCTCGGCGCCACCCTCGGCGACGCCGACGGCCATCCAGCTGAACCGCGCACCACCCTGCACGTGGTGCTGCCCCGCGCCGACTACACCATCGTCGAGGACACCTGGGACGTTGTCGGCCTGTGCGGCACCGGAAGCAAGGACATCCTCGTCGAGGACGCCTTCGTCCCCGCCTACCGGACCGTCGACGCGCAGGAGATGTCCGAAGGCGCGCGGGGCGTGCTCGTCGGGCGCGACGAAACCCTCTATCGGCTGCCGTTCTGGGCCATGTTCCCCCTCGGCATCACCGCCGCTGTCATCGGCATCGCTGAAGGAGCGCTGGCTGTGCACCTGGCCTATCAGCGTGACCGCACCACCATGACCGGTGTTCGTATCGCTGAGGATCCCTACACCCTGTCCGCGATCTCCGAAGCCGCCGCCGAGATCGCCGCCTCCCGCACCCAACTCCTCGACGGCATCGAGCGCCTCTACGACCTCGCCGACGCGGGCACCCCGGTCACATTCGCCGACCGTGCTGTGACCCGACGCAACCAGATCCGCTGCGCCTGGCGCGCTGTGGATGCCGTGGACGACATCTTCGCCCGCTCCGGCGGCAACGCGGTTCGCCGTAGCAACCCGGTGCAACGCTTCTGGCGCGACGCCCACACCGGCCTGCAACACGCGATCCACACCCCCGGTCTCGTCTACCACGCCACAGCGCTGACCACGATGGGTATCGAACCCCAACCGCGACAACGGATCATGATCTGAGTCACCCATCGGCTTGCGCGCCCCTGACACCGACAAGGCCGACGAGTTGGCTGGATCCCAGGTGTGCTCAGCTGGCGGCATCGCCGTACGCGGCGCATTACCGCTGGAGAGGACTGGCCACAACGGGCGAGAAATAGCGAAAGCAGGGAGGTCATCGACTCCCCTCACTTTCAACATATAACGCACCCGGGGCCTTGCGGCAAGACCCCGGTCGTGCTGCAAAATCTCCAGCCGAAGCCAGAACCTGCGGAAATCAAGGGTCGCGAAGTACGTGCCCCCTTGTCGACGTGTGTGTCTGCAAGGACGTCGAGCCGCCGGTGCGGTCGGCGCCCAGATGCCGGGGTGCGCGCCACCGAACCGCGCGGAGCAGCTGGCCGATATGCAACGTTGTCGAATGAGGGGTTTTCATGATCGACGTGATCGTTGCCGGCGGTGGACCGACCGGTTTGATGCTGGCCAGCGAGTTGCGGCTGCATGGCGTGCACGCGCTCGTGCTGGAGAAGGAGGCCGAGCCGACCGGGCATGTCCGGTCGCTCGGCCTGCATGTGCGCAGCGTCGAGGTGATGGACCAGCGCGGTCTGCTGGAGCGGTTCCTCGCGCTCGGCAAGCAGTACCCGGTCGGCGGCATCTTCGCCGGCATCAAAAAGCCGCGGCCCGACCGGCTGGACACCGCGCATCCGTACATCCTCGGCATCCCGCAGCCCGTCACCGAGCGCCTGCTGGCCGAGCACGCCGCCGAACTCGGCGTCGAGATCCGGCGCGGCTGCGAACTGGTCGGATTGAGCCAAAACGAGGACGGGGTGACCGTCGAGCTGGCCGACGGCACACAGCTGCGCTCGCGCTACCTCGTCGGTTGCGACGGCGGCCGCAGCACGGTGCGCAAGCTGCTCGGCGTCGGCTTCCCTGGCGAGCCCGCCACGGTCGAGTGGCTGCTGGGTGAGATGGCGGTGGCCGCGACGCCGGAGACGCTGGCCGCCGTGGTGGCCGAGGTCCGCAAGACCCACAAGGGGTTCGGCGCCGGGCCCTCCGGGGACGGGGCGTACCGCATCGTCGTGCCGGCCGAGGGGGTGGCCGAGGACCGGTCGGTCCCGCCGACCCTCGAGGAGTTCAAGCAACAGCTGCGGGTGTTCGCCGGCACCGACTTCGGCGTGCATTCACCGCGTTCGCTGACCCGCTTCGGCGACGCCACCCGGCTGGCCCAGCGCTACCGGGTCGGCCGGGTGCTGCTGGCCGGCGACGCGGCGCACGTCCACGCTCCGCTGGGCGGGCAGGGCCTCAACCTCGGCATCCAGGATGCGTTCAATCTGGGTTGGAAGCTGGCCGCCGAGGTCAGCGGCTGGGCACCGGAGGGGCTGCTGGACAGCTACCACACCGAACGGCACCCGGTAGCCGCCGACGTGCTGAACAACACCCGCGTGCAGTCCGAGCTGATGTCCACCGAGCCGGGTCCCCGGTCCGTGCGCCGGCTGCTGTCGGAACTGATGGATTTCGAGGAGGTGAACCGGTACCTGACCGAGAAGATCACCGCGATCGGGGTCCGCTATGACCTCGGCGAGGGGCACGAACTGCTCGGCCGACGGCTGCGGGACATAGGGCTGAAGCGGGGGCGCCTCTACGAGCTCATGCATGGCGGCCGCGGACTGCTGCTCGACCAGACCGGTCGACTCTCGGTGGCGGGCTGGGCCGACCGGGTCGACCACGTCGTCGACGTCAGCGAGGAACTGGACGTGCCCGCGGTGCTGCTGCGGCCGGACGGCTACATGGCGTGGGTCGGTGATGATCAGCAGGAACTGCTCACCCAGCTGTCCAGGTGGTTCGGCACGGCCGTCAGCTGAGCGCGCAGTTGTGGCGCCGAAGTGTGCGGGACCTATCTCCAGCCGGCGCGGCGCCCTCGAGGTCCAGGTCGTACTCGGTTGGTCACCACGGCGGTGCACGGGATGGGTTCGTCTCGTGGTGAGTGCCGGGACGGGCTCCTCGAGGTCGAGGACGTGCTCCGACCAGCTGACAGGCTGTGCGGGCGATCCTTACCGTCTGGGTGAATGTGCCTGTCATTTGTCCAGCAGCTCAACCGCGGAGCTTTGCGTTGAGCCGTGCGGCCTGACGCGTGAGGTGGTCGCGTTCGGGGAGATCGGGCGCTAGTCGGGCGGCTTCGGTGTAGAGCCGTGCTGCGGTCACCAGGTCACCGTCACGCTCGTGCAGGTATGCCGCGGCGGCGGTGTAGCGCGGTAGGGAGGGGTCGAGCTCTGCCAGGGCGGCCAGTCCGGCACGTGGGCCGTCGGCCTCGCCGACCGCGACGGCGCGGTTGAGGCGGGCGACCGGGTTGTCGGTGAGTCGCAGCAGTTCGTCGTACCACTCGACGATCTGCATCCAGTCGGTCTCCTCGGCCGTGCGGGCGTCGGCGTGCAGCGCGGCGATGGCGGCCTGGGCCTGGAACTCTCCGAGTCGGTCGCGGGCGAGGGCTGCCTGGAGCACATCGACGCCCTCGGCGATCAGGCGGGTGTCCCACTGGTCGCGGTCCTGCTCGGCGAGTGGCACCAGGCTGCCGTCGGTGCGGGTCCGTGCCGGGCGCCGTGCGTGATGGAGCAGCATGAGCGCGAGCAGACCCGCCACCTCCTCATGCTCGGCCATGGCGGCCAGTTGGCGGGTGAGCCGGATCGCCTCGGCGGCGAGGTCCACGTCGCCGGAGTAGCCCTCGTTGAAGACGAGGTAGAGCACGCGCAGCACCGTGGCGACGTCACCGGGTTGGTCGAACTGGATACCCGAGACGGTTCGCTTGGCCCGGCTGATGCGCTGGGCCATGGTTGCCTCGGGCACCAGGTAGGCCTGCGCGATCTGCCTCGTGGTCAGACCGGCGACCGCGCGCAGCGTCAGCGCGACCGCCGAGGCCGGGGTCAGGGACCGGTGCGCGCACAGAAAGTACAGCTGCAGCGTGTCGTCCACCGCCTCGGCCGGTCCGGGCATGGGCTCGATCTCGACGAGCTCCTCGCGCCGCCGCCGGGACGTATCGGCGCGGGCGGCGTCGAGGAACTTGCGCCAGGCCACAGCGACCAACCAGCCCTTGGGATCTCGCGGTGGGTCGTTCGGCCACACCCGCACCGCTTCGATCAGAGCGTCCTGCACGGCGTCCTCGGCCGCCGCGAAGTCGCCTCCGCGGCGGACGAGGATCCCGATGACAGTGGGGGTGAGGGTCCGGAGCAGGGCCTCATCCACCGTGCGTCACTCCGTCACCGTCGGCAGCGCGGTCAGGAACGGGCGCACCTCGAGCCACTCGTGAATCGGCTTCCCACCTGCACCCGGCGCCGCGGACAGCTCGCCGGCCAGCTCCAACGCCCGCTCGTAGGTCTCGACGTCGATCACCATCCAGCCGGCGATCAGATCCTTGGTCTCCGCGAACGGGCCGTCGGTGACCGGCGGCCGCCCCTCGCCGTCGTAACGGACGAATGTGCCCTCCGGGGACAGCGCCTGCTCGTAGACGAACTCGCCGGTGCTCTCGAGCCGATCCGCGAAGTCCCGCATGTACTGGATGTGAGCCGAGATCTCCTCCGGCGTCCACTGATCCATCGGCACGTCGTTGACCGATGCCGGGGCACCACGGTAGTGCTTGAGCAGCAGATACTTGGCCATCATGTTCTCCTTGATGCGGTACGGCCCATTGTGGTCGTGTTCACCTCGGGGACGGAGCCGCGCTCGGGATCTCGACATCCCACCGCGACATTCTTTCGGCGATCTTCCATGGCACCGCGCACTGACGAGCCGCTTCGTGTCCGAGGCACGAAGCGGCTCCTGGTCGGCCGGACCCGCCCACGCCGTTGCTCGATCGGCTTGCGACACCGTCTGGGCGACCAGCATGACCTGGGGTGCATCGATGGAACGACCTTGTCGGCCGGTTTGCTCTGCCAACTCGACGATGATCCTTCTGTACTGCGGATGTAGCAAAGCCGGTAGCTGTCCTAGTAGCGCTCCGGTTCGCCGAAGGATGCGAGGCTGCCCGTCGAGTCCAGGCAACTCTTACTCGGCATGAGGTAGGTCAAGGGTGTCGAACTGGGAGGATGCCGCGGTTGTCCGGGGCGCCGGCGATGCGGGCGAAGCCGTCGACACCGACGCGATAGTTCATGCTGACCACCACCACCCCGGACCCGGCGATCGTCGCACCGTCGTAGTGCGGGTTTTCGGAGTGGTTCTCCAAGTATGTGCCGCCCTGGATCCACGCCATCACCGGCAGTCCCGCGGCCCCGAGGTCGGGTGACCAGACGTTGAGCGTCAAACAGTCTTCGGAACCATCGCCGACGCTGCCGGACACCGACGACATCACCGAACCCGTATGTGCCGCTTGGGGAACCGGTGGACCGAATTCCAGCGCGTCGCGGATGCCATCCCATCGCTGGACCGGAACGGGCGCCCCGAAGCGCCGTGAGCCGATCGGTGGCTCGGCGTAGGGGATACCCCGGAAGACCGCGATGGCATTCTCCCACCTGCCACGCGCGACTCCGGCAGTCGTGCGGATCTCAGGGGCGATTGTCATGCGGGCCACTCACTTTCCCTCGGTAGGTCACCTACTGCGCGGCCATGAATCCGTCGACGTGCCTGCCACCTGCGCTGTCGCTCGACCCCCGGCCACGAACCCGACCTCGAACCGTCAGTCTGCACCATCGGCCCTGAATCTCACTGGTGCTCAACAATATTCAGCACAGGTACATCCTTGCCGCTTCAGGCTATCGGCACGCCGCGTTCGACAGATCAAAAGTCGATGGGCGGGTGATGGGACATTGTCGGCGTTCGGGCACACCGACGAGCGCATGGTCGGCGCGATCCGCGACGCCTTGGACGCGGAGACGAAGCGGTCCACCGGGAGTCGGTGTTGCCGTTGAGAGGCGAACGTGAGATCGAGTGTCGGACGACCGGTTACCACGATTCGATCAGCGGGACATCGTGTTCCTGCCGCTGCCATTGTTCGGTGAGGCGACCGAGTCGGTGCGGGGCGGCGATGCCGCGCACGCCTGCGATCTTGTCGTCACGGATCTCCAGAATCGCGACGCCCACGACCCGGTCGTCGAGCGTGGCGAGCATGGCTGGGCAGCCGTTGACCACGGCGGCATGGAACGAGGGCGAGCCACCGGCGAGTCTGCGCTTGACCGGAGACGGTTTGAAGCCGGCCCGCACCGCGATGGCGATCCGCTCCGGGGTTGAGTACCGGATCAGCTTCTCGGCCAGCCCCAGCCCGGCGCCGTCGGCGATGCCGGTCGCGTCGTCGGTCAGCAGCGCCACCAGCCGTTCGGTCCGGCCCGAGGCGGCGGCAGCGACGAACGCCTCGACGATTCGACGCGCGGAGGCATGGTCGATGTCAGTGCCGTTGCCGGCGGCGGCGATTCGACGCCGGGCACGGTGGGCGTGTTGTTGACTCCCGGACTCGGTGATGCCGAGAATCTCGGCTATTTCGGCGTGGCTGTACGCAAAGGCCTCGCGCAGCACATAAACGGCCCGTTCGACCGGCGACAGACGCTCCATGAGCGTCAGCACCGCCAGGGTCACCGATTCGCGCTGCTCGACGGTGTCGGCCGGGCCCAGCATCGGGTCGCCGTCGAGGAGTGGTTCGGGCATCCAGGTGCCGACCGCGCGCTCGCGCCGCACCTTCGCCGAACGGAGCCGGTCGAGCGCAAGGTTGGTGACGATCTTGGTCAGCCACGCCTCGGGCACCTCGATGTACTCCCGGTCGGCGGCCTGCCACCGCAGGAACGCGTCCTGCACCGTGTCCTCGGCGTCGGCGGCCGAGCCGAGCAAACGGTAGGCGAGCGAGGCCAGCCGATTCCGGCTGGCCTCGAAACACGCCACGGTGGCAGTGTCCATGAGCACGACTCTATGCGGCGACCACGTTGGGCGAGTGCTCTCGGGTGGCGGCCAAGCGGTACTTGTGACTCGGCTTTCCGAGGTTCGGGTGGTACAAGGCCCAGGCGGCACCGTCGAGGATCGACGACTTGACCCGCGCGGCCGTCCGGCCACGCAGGGGCCGCGGCTTCGTTTGCGCGGCTTTGTCGACCAACTGGTAGATCGCGTCCTTACGGCCGAGGCTGATGTGGTTGCCGGCATACGACATCGTGATCGTCGGGATCTTGCGCCCGGTCAGGTCCCCGATGATTGCGGCCGTCGCCTGCTTGGCGGTCGGTGCCGTGGACGCGCAGGACATCGGCAACGGAAGACCGCTCTCGGCAATGACGAAGGCGCTGTCACCAGCAGAGTAGACATCCGGGTGCGAGACCGACCGCATCTGACGGTCGACCGTGATCTGGCCGTTGGTTTCCACCGCGAGGCCGCTGGCGGCGGCGATCGGGTGGACGGCGAAGCCAGCGGTCCACACGGTCACGTCCGAGGCGAAAGCGGTGCCGTCGGCGGCGACCGCCGCCGCCTGCTCGACGCGCTCGATGGCGGTGTGCTCATGGACCGGGATACCGAACCGGTCGAAGGCACGCAGCAGGTGACGGCGCGCCTTCGGGCTCAGCCAGCCGCCCAGTTCGCCCCTGGTGACAAGGCTGACCTGAAGTCCTGGACGGGATTCGGCGATCTCTGTGGCAGCCTCGATCGCGGTCAGGTTGCCGCCGACCACCACCACCTTCCCGTCCTCGCCCAGCTCATCCAGGCGTGCGCGCAGGCGCAGCGCGGCCGGCCGAGCGGCCACGTGGAAGGCGTGCTCGTCGACGCCGGGAACGCCGTGGTCAGCGGCGGTGCTGCCGAGCGTGTAGAGGAGGGAGTCGTATTCGAGCCGGTCGATGCCCGCGCCGTCGGCGACTGTGACAGTCCGGTGCTCGACGTCGACGTTGGTTACCCGCGCCACTCGTAGCCGGATGCCGGTGCCCGCGAACACCTCCGCCAGCGGCCGGTGGCGCAGATCCTGCCCGGCGGCGAGCTGGTGCAGGCGCAGCCGCTCGACGAAATCGGGTTCGGCGTTGACGACGGTGATCTCGAAGTCGTCGGCGTGGAGTTGGCGGGCCAAGTATCCGGCGGAGAAAGTTCCGGCGTATCCGGACCCGAGGACGACGATGCGGTGCTTCATGGTTCGCTCCTGTCTGGTTCGCGTGTTCCCTGAACGAGACAGCCCCCGAATTCCTGACAGCATCGACCGGTGACGTGGATCACCCCCAAGGATCGTTCAGCGGACGAACTCCACGCATTCGCTGCGCCTCCTCCAGAGTGGCCAGCGGATAGGCGAACTCGGCCGCTCCCTGCACACGCGTATCGGCGCTGCCGCTGCCCACCGCGTAGACCAGGTGGTCGTAGCCGACCGTGTCGCCGCCCGCCGACACCATGCTGCGGTTGTCAGCGTCGATCCGGGTCACGGTGTCGACCACCAGCCGGACATGCTCGCCCAGCACGTCTCGGCAGTCGATAACCGTCCTGGGTTCCGGCCACCAAAGGGCAGTGCGTGCGGTGGCGCACGTCACGCCGGCGGGGTGTCACAGGCTCAGGGCCGGCGGTGTCTGATGCCCGACCAGTTACACGATCGGGAAGCCAACAGGGATGCCCGCGAACGGCATCGTCCGGCAGCCCGTCGGCGACGAACGGCTCGGCCAGATCGAGGACGAGCCCGAGTCGCCCGCACCTGAAGGAGAAGCTCATGAACCTCGCCCTCTGGACCGTTGCGGGGCTGCTTGCCGCCCTCGCCCTTTCCGGTGGAGCCACCAAAGCGTTCATGCCCAAGGCCAAGCTGGATGAATTGGGCGCGAAGTCCGGTGGGGGGTGGACCGAGCACGCAAGCGCCGGTTTCGTCCGAACCCTCGGGGTCCTCGAGATCCTCGCCGCGGTCGGCCTGATCCTGCCCGCCGCGCTCGACATCGCACCGGTGATGGTGCCGGTGACCGCCGTCTGCTGGATCCTGTTGATGATCGGCGCGATGATCACCCACGCCCGCTACGGCCAGTACAAATACGTCGTGCTGAATCTCGGCTACCTCGCTCTGGCGGCCTTCGTGGCCTGGGGCCGCTTCGGCCCCGAGTCCTTCACCGGCTGATTCGGGGAAGTCGCCAGCAGGTCGCGCCATAGAACCGCAGCGTGGCGGCAGGGTCGAGTCCTGGCTACGGTCAGGCCGTGTCGGTGGAGTTTCTGGAGGGGCGGGTGACGGCCCAGGCGGCCTCGATCATCTGGAAGATCTCGTCGATCGCGGTCTGCGGATCGGCCGCCTCACGGGCCAGCGAATAGGCGTCGATCACAAACCTTGCGATCGTCCGGGAGGCCGTTGTGGTCTGTGCCAGGTCGGGATCGGCGGCGATGGCCGTTGCCAGCGACTCTGCATGGCGCAGCCGCATCGACTCCTCGTACTCCCGCAGGGCAGGTGATTCGTCGATCATGCGCCAGAGCGGGGCGGCGCTGCCCGCCGTGCAATGTCGCACCTGGGCCTGGATCTCGCGGCGCAGCGCGGGGATAAGCGGCTCATGCGGTGCCCGGCTGGTGACCGCCTGCGTGAGGCGTTGCTCGAAGTCTTGATCCTGCTCGAACACCAGGGCCTCTTTCGAGGCGAAGTGGGAGAAGACCGTGGTAACGGCGACGTCGGCCTCGGCGGCCACGTCGCGGATGCCCACCGCGTCGTACCCCCGTTCCAGGAAGAGCCGCAGGGCGGTTTCGGCGATCTTCTGGCGGGTCGCAGCCTTCTTGCGCTCGCGTCGTCCGGTCGGCATGGTCACGCCCAAACACTAACAGGTGCGAACCCGAAGTTGTTCCAAAACACTAACTGTTAGTGCTATGGTCCATCGCATGAAGAAGGTGAGCTTCGCCGAGTTCGGCGGTCCGGACGTCCTGCAACTCGTCGACGCCGAGGAGCCCCACGCGGGCCCCGGTCAGGTACGCATCGCGGTGCGGGCGGTGGGCGTGAACCCCGTCGACTGGAGAATCCGTGAAGGCCAGATCCTCGGGGCCCATCCGATCGAGTTGCCCTCCGGAGTCGGGCTGGACGCCTCCGGGGTGGTGGACGAGGTCGGCGAGGACGTCGAAGGCGTCGAGGTCGGCGACCACGTGTTCGGCGAAGGCTCGAGCACCTATGCCGAGTTCGCCGTGCTGTCGGCCTGGGCCCGGGTGCCCGAGGGACTGGCCTTCGAAGAGGCGGCCGGTTACCCCTCCGTGGTGGAGACCGCGCTGCGCATCATCCGCGAGGTCGGCGTGCAGGCCGGGCAGACGCTGCTGGTCAGCGGTGCGTCCGGGGGAGTCGGATCGGCGGTGCTGCAGATCGCCCGCGACCGCGGCATCACGGTGATAGGCACAGCCGGTGCCGCGAACCAGGACTATCTGCGCAGCCTGGGTGCCCTCGCCACGACGTACAGCGAAGGCTGGGTCGAGCGGGTGCGGCGGCTCGGCCATGTCGACGCAGCTCTCGATCTGGCCGGCTCGGGCGTGATCCGCGAGCTCGTCGAGCTGACCGGGGATCCGCAGAAGGTGATCTCCATCGCCGATCTCGCTGCGCCGGAGTTCGGTGTCCGATTCTCTGGCGTGGCCGGAAGCGTGTCGGAAGCGCTCGCCGAAGCCGTCGGCCTCATCTCGCGGGGAAAGCTCCACATCCCGGTCGAGAAGTCGTACACGCTCGCCGAGGCCGCGGCGGCGCACATCGACAGCCAGGCCGGTCACACGCGCGGGCGCCGGGTCCTGGTCGTCTGAAAACCGGCTGCGCGTCGTCGATCACCACGCCGTTGCCATCACGGCGGCGCGCGAAGAAATCCGGTGCGTGTGACCGCGGCCGCAGCTCATCGGACCAGAACAGCCACAACGGCTGCGCTGCATACCCGGTCACCTCGGCGATCGCAGCAGCGAACTCGTCGGAGTTCGCGGCCAGCAATTGCCTGACACGCGCCAGGGGCACACCGGCCCGTACCAGTGTCTTGATCTTGACCAGCTCGATGGCGTCTTCAGCGCGGTAACGGCGATAGCCGGACGAGTCGCGCTCCGGTTCCGGGAGCAGGCCGCGCTCATGGTAGACGCGCACGGCCTTGATCGTCACTCCCGCATAGCGTGCGAGCTGCCCGATCGTGATCATGCGCGTCTCCCTTCCCTGATGTGCACGGCCAATCATCACACCCGGGCGAACAACCGGCCGGCGAGATCGATTCCGGCCACCGCACCGGACTCGTCACGGGTGAAAAACCCGCGTTGCCCTTGCAGACCGCCCTCGATAACGATGTACTCGTCCGTGTCGCCGGGCAGCAGGCCGAGGACAGCCGGCGGCAGGTCGGGCGGCATTTCGGTGTCCGCGGCGGCACGGACTTCCGGCTTGATGGCACATCCGATCGTCAACACTGCCCCGTCGGCGTCGAGGGTGAGCCGCATCATCTCGTTCTCGTAGTACCCGGCGATCTCCGCTGCCCGCACCGCGTCGTAGGGCAGCGGTTCCGGGTCGGGTTCGACCACGCCGAGATAGTGTTCGAGCACCCAGTTCACCAGAGTCCGGTTGAACATGAGGCCGGCATCCGGGCCCGCGTTCGACGTCACGGCGACGGCGAAGTTCCGCTCCGGCACGATGAGCAGGTCGGCGAACTGGCCATTGCCCGACCCGCCGTGCCCGATGGTTGCGACACCGTCCACCTCGCGCAGGAACCAGCAGATGCCGAATGCGTCACCCAAGGTGCTGCCGCGCAGTTCTACGGTGTGCTCCCGCATCCGGTGCAGCAGTTCGGTAGGCAGAACGCGCTCGCCTTCCTCGGTCCGGCCGTCGCCGAGATGGAACCGCGCCCAGCGCAGCAGATCGCTCACCGACGTCGCCACACCGCCGCCGGGGTTGTTGGCGCGGTTGTCCTTCCACTGCCGGGCCACCGCGATCACACCGTCCGCATCGGCGTTGTGGCCCACCGCGAATCGCCGGGTCATAACCTCGTTGACCCCGTAACAGCTGTGTCCCAGCCCGAGCGGTTCGAACAACAGTGACGCGACAGCCCTTTCGAAGGTCGATCCGGTGACGTTCTCGACGATCCGGCCGGCCAGGTTGAATCCCGCCTGACTGTAGGACGCTCGCGCTCCCGGTTCCGAGATCAGCGGCGACTCGGCCAGTTTCGCCGCGTGCCGCGCCAACGCGTCGTCTCCTTCGCCGGTGTCGACGCCGAGCTTCCATTCCAGCCCTGCCGTATGGTTGAGCAGCCGCAATACGGTGATCTCGTCCGCGGCCGCATCGGTGGGGGCGAATTCGGGGACATACCGCCGCACCGGCGCGTCCAACTCCACCCGGCCCTCGGCGACCAGCCGCATCAACGCGGTCGCGGTGAACGTCTTGCTGACGGACCCGACAACGAACATCGTGTCCCGGTCCACCGGAAGCGGATTGTCAACACTCGTCACCCCGTGGCACGCGAAGTCTTCTCGACCATCGGCCAACACCCCGACAGCGACACCCGGTAGGCCCAACTCCGCAGCCGTGGCCGCGACGAATTCCGACAATTGCTGTGTCATCTCGTTCATGCCACCATGCTCGAACCTTGCCCCAGGGGCAAGGTCAAGCCCTTGATCGAAACTCGCCGACCGCGAGATCGACCGGGTTCGGATTCCAACGCCCCTCGAGGTGTCTCGTCAACGATCGCTTTACGACACCTCATTCGAGGCTGGATTCTGCAACCGCCGCCCCAGGTCGCCACTCTAGATGGCGCGATGCATGGCCGTTCGTGAGTCTAGTCGGGATCCGGAATCGCCTTGCCGCACAACAAAATCGAAAACAAGAGGTTTCGGTAGGCGATGGCATGCTTCGCGGCCGTGACTCATCAGGTGCGTGCACATCTACGAAATGGGCGCCCCGTTCGGGCGCATACCCGAGGCTCACGGGGGCGTTCAGCGTCCCACCGGGATTTTCTCGCTCTCGGAGGTCGCCCCTGGAAATCGGCCGGAGCCGTTGTGCGGGTAGACATCTCAGGAAGTTGTCTCCGCCGATCCGCGGGACCCCGTCGGGATCAGCGCCGGAAGAGCCGCCACCAGGGTTTGTCGACGATGATTTGGCGGGTCTGCCGCCACCAGGGCGGGCTCGTCTGCGGGCTCGACGGTCTCCCTAGCCTGTGCCGCTCGGTCCAGACACCGGTGGCGGTGTCCCTGATCGAGCCCTCACCGACAGTGCGGGTCGCGATCGTCCAGACCGCCGGGCTCCCAGTGAGATCGGACTCGTGAGTGCGGTGCAGGCCTGCGCCGCGGCATTGATGCTCATGTGCAGCGACAGGTGCAGTACCGTGCCTTCGCTCGTCGTCACGACTGTCATGTTCGTCTACCGCTCCCGCTCGTGCCGAGACTCCAGCGCCCGGGTCAAGGGGTTGCCGGTCACGCCCTCGAGCACGCTCCTGGGAACGCTTCGGGATAGCTTCTGTTCCAAGGCTTTTCGCTCACGCTCGGCCTCGGCCAGTTCCCGGTCAATCGCCTCCAGCCGTTCGGCGCGTTCGGCCGCGTGGCGCTGCCGAGCCACGGCGGCCGCGGCGACGTCGGATTCGATCCTCTCGTGGTGCAGGACGTTGCGGACCTTCGTCAGCGCCTCTGTCCGGATCGGATACGGCCTCGGTGATATTCGGCCCCAAGCCAGGACAGCGATGCTTTCTCTATGTGACGTGGTACGGGCCGATGGCGGTGTTGGATCCGTGGCTGGGATTGACCGATGAGCAGCGCCGAGCGATCAGGGGCGGCACGTCGGTCCCGATGAGTGTCATAGTGAGTTGTTACGACGGCTGACGGATTGATCGAGGCAGGCGCCGACGTCAATGGCAGATTCACGCCGGTGTCCCTCCGAACAGGATCGTGAGGTCTTCGGTTTTGTAGCCGATGCTGACTTGGGACGCTGGCCGGGTTGGATGTTGTTCGCGGTCGATCAGATGGCGACGGACGTGGGCGGATCACCTCGGCCTCGTTCTCGACGAGGTAGATCGAGGCAGTTGTGCTCAGATGCGCTTGGCTGAGGATGATCTGAACATCGCGAAGGTTCAGATGCTCGTCTCGAGACATTCGCAGCGCTGCGGTATGCCGCAGGTCGTGCATGGTCCAGTTCGTGCCGAGTGTCGTTTGCCCTGGTGAGTACCTTGCGCAGAGCGTCGTAGCTCAGTTTCTGGCGCTGAAGCCCGCCACCGCGGTCGCGATGCTGCCATTACCGGGGCATCGTCTGCGCACTCGGCGTCGCGAAATGCGTACTCGCGACCTGGCATTCGAAGCTCGGACGAAGCGCAACCCCGCCGCTGTCGCGACAGGTTGCGGAATGCCTCGGCGGGGCGCCCGGGGTCGGCCGCTGCTGCGCGCGGAGTTTCGATCGGGATCTGATCCATGGGTGCTACCGCAGTTGGTCGCGGCGGCGGGTCAAGTAGGCGGTCTCGGCGGTGTTGCCTGCCAGTTCGATGGCCTTGTCGTAGGCCACGCGTGACTGCTGGCTTCGGCCCAGCCTGCGCAGCAGGTCGGCGCGGGTGGCGTGGTAGGCGTGATAGCCGGCCAGCTTGTCCTGGAGACAGTCGACTGCTGCCAGTGCCACCTGCGGGCCGTCGAGTTCGGCGATCGCGATGGCCCGGTTGAGGGCGATGATCGGTGAAGGGTCGAAGCGGACGAGTTGGTCGTAGAGGGCGAGGACCTGGGACCAGTCGGTGTCGCGCATGTCGCGGGCGGAGGTGTGCACGGCGTTGATCGCGGCGAGGATCTGGTAGCGGCCCGGAGCCACCCCGGCGGCGGCAGCGGTGAGGCGCTCGCGCACCAGCCGGTGGCCTTCGGCGATGAGCGCCGCGTCCCAGGCCCCACGGTCCTGCTCGACGAGCGTGACCAGTTCGCCGCCGGCCGAGACACGAGCGGTGCGGCGGGCCTCGGTAAGCAGCATCAGCGCCAGCAGCCCGGCCACCTCACCGTCGTCCGGCAGCAGGGCACGGATCAGGCGAGTGAGCCGGATCGCCTCAGTGGTCAGGTCGTGCCGTAGGGGATCGGTGTCGGGGCCGGTCGCCAGGTAGCCCTCGTTGAACACCAGGTACAGGACGGCGAGCACGCCGGAGATTCGTGTCGGCAGATCCTCGGCGGACGGCACGCGGTAGGGGATGCGAGCCGCCTTGATCTTGGCCTTCGCGCGGGTGATCCGCCGCTCCAAGGCGGTCTCGCGCACGAGGAAGGCGCGGGCGATCTCGGGCACGGTCAGACCGCCGACCATGCGCAGCGTCAGCGCCACGCGGGTCTCCATCGCCAGCGCCGGGTGACAGCAGGTGAAGATCAGCCGGAGCCGGTCGTCGTCGATAGCACCGACAGGCTTGGGCGGGTCGTGGTCGTACACCATCTGAGCCTCCTTGTGCTTGTCGTCGCGCTTGTGCTCACGCCGGATCCGGTCGATGGCCTTGCGGTTGGCGGTGGTGGTCAGCCAAGCGCCGGGGTTGGGGGGCACGCCGTCGGCCCGCCACCGCTCGACGGCGGTCGCGAACGCCTCGGCCGCTGCCTCCTCGGCGATGTCGAGGTCACTGAAGCGCCTGGTCAGGGAGGCAACCACCCGAGCCCACTCCTCGTGGTGGGCCCGGGTGACCGCCTCACGGATGTCGACCACGCTCACTCCGCCAGGAACGGCCGCACCTCGATCTTCCGATCGCAGACCTTCGACGCCTCGGTGGCGAGCCTGAGCGCCACATCCAGATCGGGGGCCTCCCACACCCAGACGCCGGCGAGGTACTCCTTCGACTCCACGAAAGGCCCGTCGCTGAATACCGCCTGCTCGCCCCGGTTGTCGATGACCGTGGCCGCGTCGGTGTCCGCGAGCCCGCCCGCGAAAACCCAGTAGCCCTCGGCGATTAGTCGTTCGTTGAACGCGCTGATGGCAGGCCGCCTGTCCGCGCTGCCGGGATTGCTCTTGTCATCGATCACGGAAACCAGGTACTGCATCTGAAGATCCTCTCCTGTGGTTCAAGACAGCGTGGTTCGGTGGTCAGGCCAGGGCGAGCATGGCGGCAGCGACCTGGTCGGCCGCGGCGTGGCGCAGAGCGGTACCCATGTCGTCGAGGACGAGCAGTCGTGCCCCTGGGATTTCGGCGGCGAGGACCTCGCCATTGCCGACCGGGAAGAACGGGTCGGCGCGACCGTGCACCACGAGTGTGGGCACGTCGAGCTCACCGAGCCGGCCCCGCCAGCGCGGGGCGCAATCGATCCGGGAAAACACCATCCCGAGCTGGTTCGCCTGGTGCACCGCGGGATCGCTCGACCGCGTCCGATCCCAGATCTGGGCCGCCGTCGCCCACGCGTCCTCCGGATCGTTGCCCATCGGCTCGGCCCCCGATGCGGCGAACGCCGCGACAGCGTCCCGGTCGGTCCAGTCCGGCAGCGGGCGGGAGAACAGCGCGCCCATGACCTGGAGGTCGTGGTCCGGCAGGTCCTCGTCGACCGGGCCCGGCGCCACCGGCCGAGTGCCGACGAGGGTCAGTGCTGAGAACACGTCCGAGTGGTCCAACGCGGCGACCTGAGCGACCATCCCGCCGACGCCGACTCCACCGAGATGGGCGGTCCCAGCTCCGAGCACCTCGACCAGCGCGGCCGCGTCTGCGACGAGATCCCGCAGGTCGTAGCCCGGACTCTCCGGGTCGAGGGTCGTCGACGCACCGGAGTCGCGCAGGTCGTAGCGGACCACTCGCCGGCCGCCTGACGCGAGCCGCTCGCACAGCGGGTCGGGCCAGGACAGCATCGTTGGGCCGCCGACCAGCAGGACCAGCGGATCGTCCTCGTGGCCGAAGCTCTCGATGCCGAGATCCACACCGTTCGCCGGTACCGAGGTCATGCCAGATCGATACGGTCTCGTCATGCTGGGACTCCTGTCATTCGGTGTACGTATGGGAATCGACGACGGATTCACCCGAAACTCATCGGTGCAGCCGAAATCGAGTACACGCTCCTGTGAACAGCCTGAACTCGGTTAGCTGCGGACGTTCCTGCGCCGCGGTCGAGCCGTGCCGCCAGGCTCGCGTTATCGCCGCCAAACTAATGTCCGGCGAGCTCGGCGACGACCGGAGCGAACCTGTCGGCGCAGTCGGCGCCGAAGATGAAATAGGAGAAGCCGATCTCCTCGCGTCGCCGCTGAATTTCCTCGGCGGCGGCCGCCGGGTCATCCGGAAGTACGGTCATTGCGTCCGCCGCGCGCAGCGCAGCAGGGTCGGTGTCGGGAGGCGCCATGTGCGGCGCGACAGTGTCGCCGATGACCGGCACGGCGAGCGCGAGCTCGACGTCCGCGACAGCGCGGAAATCGCGTGCCAGCCGCGCGACTTCGCCCCGAGGCTGATCCCCCAGCACGAAGGTGACCGTGTCGGCGACCTCGGCCGCCAACGCCCGGGCCTTCGGACCGAGTACGGCCATCGCCACGGGCGTGTGCAGGTCGGGGCCGTCGAGATCTCGCAGCGTCTTGACGGTCTCACGTACCTGTGCCAGCCGCGCGTACGGCGGCGGTACGTCGGGCATTCCCTTGTCGCGGAGCTCGTCCTCGATTCCCGGTCTGCCGGTGCCGATGCCCATCTCGAAGCGACCCTCGGTCAGAAGCGACAGCGAGTGCGCTTCCCACGCCGTCAGCCAGGCCGGGCGCAGCGGGGAGGCATACACCCAGGTGCCCACGCGCAGGTCGGTCAGGGCCGCGACGGTGGTGCCTGGTTATGAAGATGATGTCATCATGGCAGCAGGAACATTTGTGCAAGGCTCCTCTATTGAATTATCAGCAGATGGTCCGATTCGTCCGCCT
>NZ_JBEXLC010000025.1:0-71669 GCF_040609795.1 Nocardia sp. NPDC004604 | reverse complement strand
TGATCAATATGGTAAAGTGGCAGTTGATATTTTAAGTGTAGTTGATATGACAATGTTGATTTTCCACCGGCTGACCATTCACGGTCGAGGTCATCTGGACCTCAGCGCACCGCTTATTGCCATCGGTGATCCGCTGCAGATTTCCGGTTCGGCCCGAGACGAACTCGACGAACATCGTGCTCGACTTACCGGTCGCCGCGACGATCGATGACTGCCCGAGCAACTCCTTGGTCGCCGCACCCAGATCCTGCTGCGTCGACCCGCATTCCGCCGGGGTGAAGGTGGCATTCTGCTGGATGGCGGAGATATCGCCGACGGCCGACTGGAGCTTGTCCTGCGGCAGATCCACTTTCGTTGTGCCCGAGGGGAATTCCGCTGGAGTCAGCACCAGCTGTTCACGAGATGCGGTAGGCGCCGGTGAGTTCCAGCGATCCGCCGCGTCATCCTTGCCGCCACATCCGGCGACGAGCATCGTGCCCGCCGCCACTGCCACTACCAACCCTGCGTTCCGCCGTGTGATCATGTCGGTGATCATGTCAGTGTCGGCCATGGGCAATCCTTAACGCCCACTTGCGGAAGGTAATTCAGCGCTCACGTAGATTCGCGATGCGAGCGCGGTGGCGATCTTGCAATTCCCTTGACCGGCGCAAATAGTCCAGGACAGTGCGCAATTCGGCCGCGCTGTAACGGGCGACCTCCTCGGCACCTTCCTCGGCGATCGGGCCATAGATCCGCATGACTTCGGCCATTGCCCGGTCGGTGATCCGAATGATGACCTTGCGCCGGTCACCGGGTTCGGGATGGCGCGCGACGTAGTCGAGTTTCGCGAGCCGGTCCAGCATGGCGGTGACGCTGCCGCTGGTCAAACTCAATTCGGCGGCGAGGGCGCCGGGGGTGGATTCGCCGAGCCAGATGAGTTCCAGGCAGCGCAGGTCGGTGCGGTTGACGCCGAGATGGGTCGCGGCAGCCTCGTCTACGGCGTCGACCGCGGCCTGCAGCGCCTGCGCCTCGTGGCCGACCTGTGCACGCAGTTCGGCCAGCTCACCCGACTCTTCGGATTTTTCTCTTGACATTCAATCCTCTTGATCGTCAAACTACTAACGTCTTGATAATCAAGATACCGCAGAGTCAAGAGAGAGATTCGGGAGACACACCATGAAGAAGGCACTGATCATCGGCGGCGGGATCGCCGGACCGGTCACCGCGATGGCATTGCAGCGGGCGGGCTTGGAGCCCATCGTGTGCGAGGCCTACGAGGAGGCCGCGGCCGGGCAGATCGGCGCATATCTGACGGTCGCGGTGAACGGACTGTCGGCGCTGGCATTGCTGGACGCGCATCATGTGGTGACCGAGATCGGGCATCCGACCGCCACGCTGTCCTTCGCGACCAGCGCGGGTAAGCACATCACCGATATGCCGATCGGTGGCACACTGCCCGACGGAACCGTCACCCACAGCATCAAGCGCCGCGATATGTATCGGGCGCTGAATGCCGAGGCGACGCGGCGCGGGGTGCGATTCGAATACGGCAAGCGGCTGATCGATGCGACCTCGACCGCCGATGGCGTCCGCGCGACCTTCGCCGACGGCACCACGATCGAGGCCGACGTACTCATCGGTGCCGATGGAATCCGCTCCCGCACAAGGGAAATCATCGATCCGACCGCGCCGGAGGCACATTTCCTCGGCATCTACGGACTCGGCGGGTTCGTCACCGATCCGGCCCTGCACAGGGAGCTCGGATTGCGCCCGGGCGTGTACAGCATGATCTTCGGGAAGAAGGCGTTCTTCGGATACTTCGTCGCGCCGGACGGCGAGATCTGGTGGTTCGCCAATATGCCTCGGACACAGGAGCTTTCGGCACAGGATTCGGCCAGCTCGGCGCAGTGGCGGGCACAACTGGTCGAATTGCTCTCGGCGGATCGCGGTCCCGCGGCCCGGATCGTCGCCGCCACCACCGATGACACCTTCGTCTCCGCCTTCAACCAGTACGACATGCCGACAGTCGCCAAATGGCACAACGACAAGATGGTCATAGTCGGTGATGCCGCGCATGCGGTGGCCTCATCGTCCGGCCAGGGTGTGTCGATGGCGGTGGAAGACGCGGTGACGCTGGCGATCTGCCTGCGCGATATTCCGGACACCGCGGCGGCCTTGGCCGCCTTCGAGGACCGCCGCCGCGAACGCGTCGAGCGGGTGGTCGCGCACGGCGCGGAAACCAGTAGCGACAAGGCATCCAATGGGCTCGGCCGCCTACTGGTCCGCCTGCTCACACCCTATTTCCTGAAGAAGGCCGCCAAGGTCGGTGTCGCCCCGCTGAGCTGGATGTTCGACCACCGGATCGACTGGACGGCCCCGGCCGTCACCCGGTGACGGACAGATCGCGTTGGCGCACGGCCGAATACGGCGTCGGTGCCAAGGTCTTGTGCAGGCTGGTGCGCAGCGTGGTGGCCGAGTCGAGCAGATAGTTCTGCCGTACCTTCCACGGATGCCGATCACCCTGCCGGGGAAAGTCACCGATCGAACGCTGGATATAGCCGGAGGCCAGATCCAGCAGCGGGCGCTCGTCGAGTCTGCCATCCAGCTTCGGCACCACGGCCGCATAGCCGTTGCGGTCCAGGTGGTTGATGACCCTGCAGACCAGCCGCGAGGTGAGGTCGGCGCGCAGCGTCCAGGAGGCATTGGTGTAGCCGATGCAGACCGCGAAATTGGGTACGCCGGTGAGCATCGCGCCCTGCCAGACGAATTGCTCGGCGAGCGGCACCGGCTGCCCGTCGACCTGCGGCGCGATACCGCCGAAGGCCAGCAGCTGCAGTCCGGTCGCGGTGACCACGATATCCGCCTCCAGGATTCGGCCGGACTTCAACCGGATCCCTTCGGGCACAAAGGTTTCGATGTGATCGGTGACGACCTCGGCCGTGCCCTTCTTCATCGCCTTGAAGAAGTCGGCATCGGGCACTGCGCACAGCCGCTGATCCCACGGGTCGTAGTCCGGGGTGAAGTGTTCGGCAACGGCATTGCGATCCTTGATGATTCGGGTCGTCAAACCGGTGAGCAGTTTGCGGGCGGCCTCGGGACGGCGGCGGCAGTACTGGTAGAAGCCGATGCTGAACAGAATGTTCTTGGTGCGGATCACGCGGTGCGCCAACTTGGGCGGCAGCAGCTCGCGGATCTTATCGGCCTGCCTGTCCCGGCCGGGGACGGCGCTGATCCAGGTCGGTGAGCGCTGCAGCATGGTCACCAGCTCGGCCTGCTCGGCCATGGCGGGCACCAGCGTGACGGCCGTCGCGCCACTGCCGATGACCACGACTCGTTTGCCGGTGTAGTCGAGATCCTCGGGCCAGAACTGCGGATGCACGATCTGTCCGGAGAAGGAGTCGATGCCGGGAAACTCCGGGGAGTGGCCCTGGTCGTAGTTGTAATAACCGGCGCAGGCATAGAGGAAGTTGCAGGTCAGCGTGCGGCGCTCGGTGACACCCGCGGCGTCGCGCTGCTCGAGGGTGAGCGTCCAGCGCGCCGATTCGGTGGACCAGTCGGCGGCAACGACCTTGGTGCCATAGCGGATGTGCCGGTCGATGCCGAACTCCGCGGCGGTTTCCTCGACGTAGCGCAGGATCGATGGACCGTCCGCGATCGACTTCGCATCCCGCCACGGCTTGAACGGATAGCCCAGGGTGAACATATCCGAATCCGAACGAATTCCGGGGTAGCGGAACAGATCCCACGTCCCGCCGAGTGAGGCGCGCGCCTCCAGCACCGCGTAGGTCTTGCCCGGACATGCGGTCTGCAGCCGGTATGCGGCGCCGATCCCCGACAGTCCGGCGCCGACGATCACGACATCGAGGTGGTCCGGAAGTACGGCGGTCTCGGTCCCGCCCGCCACCGGGCCACCACCCGTCATCGAATCGCTGCGCGATGCTCGCCTCATCACTCCAGTCTGCGAGGGCAGAGTACCGGATTCTTGACTTTGCGCGACAAGTATTTGATTCTGAGCGACATGTCGGTGATTCGGTCCGCGGGGCTGCGCGGATTCCGCGCGACGGTGGCCGAGCTCGGCGGCAATGCCGAGGAGTTCGCCACCGCCGTCGGGCTGCCGATCGCCGCCCTCGATGCCGATGATCTACTGGTACCTGATCAGGCGGTCGCGGCGGCGCTGGAGTTGGCCGCACAGCGACTCGACTGCCCCGATCTCGGCCTGCGCATCTCGCGACGGCAGGATCTCGATATGCTCGGCCCGCTGGCCCTGGCCATCCGGAATTCACCGACCCTCGCCGATGTCCTGGAATGCTGTTCGCGCTATCTGTTCCTGCACGCGCGCTCGCTGCATCTGGCCCTCGAACCCGACCCGTACGGCGATCGCAGCGTGATCGCCCTGCGATACGGGATCCAACCCGGCCTGCCGACACCGGTCCAGGGCACCGATCTCGGGCTGGCCTTCGTGCACCGCACCTTCCAGCGACTGGTGGACGAGCGCTACGGGCTACGCTCGGTCGAACTGCCACATCGGCCCGCGGCGCCGATCCGGGTCTATGAGGAATTCTTCGGCGCACCCGTGCGCGTCGATCGGCCAGCGGCGGCATTGCGTATCCCGAGCCGCTTGGCGTCACTGTCGCTGAGCGGCGGCGATGAGAACCTGCACCGCTTGGCCATGGCATTCCTGGCCGAACAGTCCGGCGGCGCGGATGCCGCCATCGCACCGAAGGTCCGCGCCGCCGCCCAACAGCTGCTGGGTACCACAGCACCGGAAATCGCCGCCGTCGCAAGGCTTTTGACGATTCATCCGCGCACCCTGCAACGACGCCTCGCCGCCGAGGGCAGCTCCTTCGCCGCCATCGTGGATACCGTCCGCCGCGATGAGGCCCGCCGCTACCTCACCACCACCGATATGCCGATGAGTCAGGTCGCCTCGCTGATCGGGCTGTCCGAACAGGCCACCTTCACCCGCTGCTGCCGAAGATGGTGGGGCACAACGCCTACCGCCGTTCGGCGCGAAGCAGCGCAGCAGCGGCCGACCGGGCTCACCGCACCGATGTGACGACCTCCTTGGTCGCCTCCGCGATCAATGCGTTGTCCGCCTGGGCATCTGGACTGTTATGGGTGGTCAGCACGGCGAGCACGATCGGCGCAGCGCTGCCGGTGGGCCAGGTGACGGCCACATCATTGGCCGATCCATAGTCGCCGGTGCCGGTCTTGTCACCGGTCTTCCATTCGGCGGGCAGGCCAGCGCGAATGCGGCTGCCGCCGGTGGTATTGGCCAGCAGCCAGGCCGTCAGCCGCTCCCGCTCGGGCGCGGCGAGTACGTCGCCGACGGTGAGTGCCCGATAGTCGGCCGCGATCGCCGCCGGGGTGGTGGTGTCGCGTTCGTCGCCCGGGATGGCGGTATTGAGCTGCGGCTCCCAGCGATCCAGTCGGGAAGTCCGGTCGCCGATGGAGCGCAGGAACTGGGTCAGGGCCTGCGGGCCGCCGAGCAGTTTCAGCAGTTCATTGGCCGCGGCGTTATCGCTGCGGGTGATCGCCGCATCGCACAATTCCGATACCGACATACCGCTCTCGATCCGGGTACCGGTGACCGGCGAACCGGCCGCGGCCGTGACATCGGCCTGCGTGAAATGGATGATCTGGTCGAAATACCCGGTGGCGAGCGGATGTTCGCGCAGCAGTGCGGCGCACACGAATGTCTTGAAGGTCGACATCATGGCGAACCGCTCGTCCTGGCGGTAGCCGACGGTCTTGCCCGAACCGGTATCGACGGCGAATACGCCGAGCCGGGCCGCATGCTGCTGCTCGATGCCGCTCAGCTGGGCCGCGGCGGCCACCGTGGTCGGTGCTGCCGGGGTCGAATCCGTCGACTCGCCCCCGCACGCGCCGATCAGGGGCAGCAGCGCCATCGCCAACAGGACGGACCTCGCGCGAACCGAGGCCGGTCCGCTTCTACCGATCTTTGTCATGCCGACACGACAACACAGGGCCGGTACGGCTGTCCAAGACCAATGCGCCCGAAAGTCGATATCGCTATCGATATCGCCGCAGCTCGGAACCCTATCGCGGCCCGTTATTCGGCGCGCTGCGGCCTAAAAGTCATCGCGAATGGCTCAGCTGCCCGGGACGCACGACAGGCTCAACGATCATCGGCGTTCACCCGCAGTACCGCCTTACCACGCCTGCCGCGCTGGCCAGCGACTCGAAGGCGTCGGCGGTCTCCTGCCCAGCGTCAGGCCGATCCACGGCGCGCCGGGAGCGCCGCATCCGGGGCCTTGCCGCAAGACCCCGGTCGTGCTGCGATCCACGGCGCGCCGGGTGCGATGCAGCGGACGACCGCGGCGCTGGTCGCACCGGAATCTGGCACGTCTGGTCACCCCATCGGCGGGTGGGGTGTAACGCGCACCGGTATCTGACTGTGGACGAGGTGACTGGTCCGCACCTAGATTCGGAAGGCACGGATTCATGCAGGGACGGGCGTCGTCCGCGAGAACCGCGGACCCGAGGACCGGGCGGGAGCTGCGGGTGGTGTCCCAGGACCGCCGCAACCACAACAATGTCGACCGCGGTCGCGGCAACCCCGAATACCGTCGATATCCAGAACTTCGTGTTCTCGCCCGCGAAACTCACCGTCCCCGTCGGTACCACGGTGACCTGGATCAACAAAGACGAAGAGCCGCATACGATCGCGGCGAGCAATGCCGGCTTCCGCTCCCCCGGGATGGGTCACGACGCGACATTCACCTTCGTCTTCACCACACCGGGGACCTTCGACTACATCTGCACGATTCACCCATTCATGCACGGCACCGTGGAGGTGACGAAATGACGCCGAGCAACGACTACGACCCCCGCGACCCACATGCCATGACCCGCCGCCAATTGCTGCGCCACTCCGCCTGGTTCGGCGCGGCGGTCGGATTGTCCGTTGTCGGAGGCGAAGTCATCTCGCAGGTGGCGGGCACCATGGCCCGTGCCGACAGCACACCGCGGCCGGAACTACGTTTCGCCCAACTCAGCGATAGCCATCTCGGCTTCCAGGGACCGGCGAACACCGATGTCACCGACACCTTCGCCGAGGCCATCGGTCAGATCAATGCCCTCGGCTATACACCGGATTTCGTGATCCACACCGGCGATCTCACCCACTTGGCCACCCCGGAACAATTCGATCAGGTGAAGCAGATGCTGACCCAGACGAATACCCCGCATGTCTTCACCGTTCCCGGCGAACACGATTCGATCGACGATGCCGGGCAGAAATACCGCGCCGCATTCGGCGCCGGAACTCGTGGCGACGGCTGGTACAGCTTCGATATCGCGGGCGTGCACGTGATCGCACTGGTCAATACGCTCAATCTGAATCTGCTGGGCCATCTCGGCCAGGATCAGCTGGAGTTCATTCGCAAGGATGTCGCACCGCTATCCAGTGACACCCCGATCATCGTCTTCAGCCACATCCCGCTGTTCGCCATGTATCCGGACTGGGGTTGGGGCACCGACGACGCCACCCAGGCGTTGAGCTACCTGCGCCGCTTCGCATCGGTGACCTGTCTCAACGGCCATGTGCACCAACTGTTCACGAAGACCGAGGGCAACATCACCTTCCACAGCGGGACGACCACCGCCTATCCGCTCCCCCATCCCGGCGACGGCCCCGCGCCCAAGCCGGTCACTATCCCGGCGGGGAAGCTGCACGACGCACTCGGCATTCGTGAAGTGAGCTTCGTGCGCGGCCAGCAGCAACTCGCCATCCGGGAGCGGCCCCTGAAATGAGCCGCGAGCGCGGTGGTCGCCCATCGAGCTCGGTTGCCGGTTCATCCGGCCCCACCCCGAATCTGAAGTAGCTACAAGTCGGTATGACCAGGTCTGACGAGTCCGTGACATGCCGGGCGAGCTCCTTGTCGCGGCATCGGGACCGGCCGACACTTCGGACATGACTACCTTCGACGACCTTCGGGCGCTGTTCATCAACTGCACGCTCAAGCGGTCCCCCGAGCCGAGCAATACGCAGGGTCTCATCGATGTCAGTGCCCGCATCATGGCGAAGAACGGGGTGCAGGTTTCGCATATCCGCGCCGTCGATCACGACATCGCGACCGGGGTCTGGCCCGATATGACCGAACACGGGTGGGCCACCGACGAATGGCCGGTGCTGCAGCGGCAGGTGATGGATGCCGACATTCTGGTGCTGGCCGGGCCGATCTGGCTCGGCGACAACAGTTCGGTCACCAAGCGCGTCATCGAACGGCTGTACGGCAATTCGTCGATCCTGAACGAGCGCGGCCAGTACGCCTACTACGGCCGGGTCGGCGGCTGTCTGATCACCGGCAATGAGGACGGCGTCAAACACTGCGCGATGAATATCCTCTACAGCCTCCAACATCTCGGCTACACGATTCCGCCCCAGGCCGACGCCGGGTGGATCGGCGAGGCCGGACCCGGCCCGTCATATCTGGATCCGGGTTCCGGTGGACCGGAGAACGACTTCACCAATCGCAATACCACCTTCATGACCTGGAATCTGCTGCATCTGGCCCGGATGCTGAAGGACAACCACGGCATTCCCGCACACGGCAATCAGCGCTCCGAATGGGACGCGGGCTGCCGGTTCGATTTCGAGAATCCCGACTACCGTTAGGGTCCAGCCTTGTGCGCAACCTGCGGCATCGGGGTCATCCTGTGCCGCACCGGGATTCGGTGAAACCGGCCCGTGCTGCGCCGACGTCGGCGCGGCGTGGATTTCGGTATCGTCGGATTCGTGCCCGGCCTACGACGAGCTGGTTTGCTTATCGGTGCCCTGCTCGCCCTGGTCGCCGTCCTCGGCGTGGCCGGTCTGCCGGTGTATGTCCATCCGCAGACCGATCCGCTGCGCCGGGCCGATGCGATCGTGGTGTTGGGTGGCACCGCCTATGAGCGTTTCGATGTGGGCCTCGATCTCGCCGAACGCGGATATGCGCCGCAGCTGCTGATTTCACGGTCCACCGGCGAAGACGATTCGGTGATGGACCGATACTGCGCGCCCCGCTTCGAATTCACCGTCAGCTGTTTCGTGCCGAATCCGTGGACCACCGATGGTGAGGCGCGCGAGATCGGGCGGCGGGCAAGGCTTTACGGCTGGCGCCACATCATTGTGGTGACCTATACCCCGCATGTGTCGCGGGCCAGGTACATCGTGAGCAAATGCTTCGACGGCGAATTGACCATGGTGGCCAGTCCCAGTGATAGCGGCGTGAAATTCTGGACCTGGATGTACATCCGCCAGTCAGCGGGCTATGTGCGCGCGTTCTTCAGCCGAGGTTGTTGATCCGGGAACGATCGGATGTCCGGTCTCCTACAGTGAACGAGACGCTCGCGCGGGGAGTAACGGGCGTGACGTCGGGGTGTATACGGTTGTGGGAGAGGACCGCCGTTGCGAATCGATGATCTGCGAGCGGTCGGCGATGACGCCCTCACCGCCGATATCTGTGTAATCGGATCCGGACCCGCCGGGCTGACCATTGCGGCCGAGCTGGCCGGATCAGCACTGCGCGTGCTGGTGTTGGAGAGCGGCGGCCTGACCGCGACCGAAGAGGTGGACGCGCTCGCCGATATCGAGAATGTGGGCGCGCGCCGGGCGCAATCGGATCGAGCAGCGGGCGACCGGATTCTCGGTGGCGCCTCCCACACCTGGAGCGGACGCTGCGGTCTGCTCGACGACCTCGATTTCAGCCGCCGCCCATGGGTTTCCGGATCCGGCTGGCCGATCGGCACGGCCGACCTCGAACCGTTTCTGACGCGGGCGGCCGAGCATATCGGGATCGGCTATGGCAGCGGTTTCACCGATGACGCATTCTGGGATCTGGCCGGTCGCACCCAACCCGAGCATCGCCTCGACCCGACCCGATTGCGCCCGTATTTCTGGCAGATCAGCCGGGATCCGGTGGATCCATTCGACTGCAAGCGCTTCGGCGCCCATGTGAAAGACCTTGTCGCACCGAATATCCAGGTGCTCATCAATGCCACCGTCACTCATATCGACACCGATCCCGAAGGCGCACGGGTGGTTTCGCTCGAGGTCGCCGGGGCCGAGCCCCAGCCGCGAACGGTGCACGCGCACACCTTCGTACTGGCCACCGGCGGAATCGGGAATCCGCGTCTGCTGCTGGCATCGCGACGGATCACGCCCGGGGGCATCGGCAACCGACACGACATGGTGGGGCGCTATCTGATGGATCACCGCTGCGGCGCGGTCGGCGTGCTGGATCCGGCGGTAGCGGACAGTGCACTGGAGCGCTTCGGCAAATACGTGGTCAAGACACCGCACGGCAGGCACACCTTCCTGCACGGCGTCGCATTGTCACCGAAGGTCCAGGAGGCCGAGGGGCTGCTCAATTGCGCGCTGTGGCTGCAGGAGGTTCCGGCCGAGGACGATCCGTGGGAGTCGGTCAAGCAATTGCTGCGCGGGCGCGGCGATCGGCATGACGCGCGGGTCGCGGTGAGTCACGCCGGATTGCTGCTGGCCGGCGCGCGACGCAGGCTGATCCGGCACACCGGACTGCCGCACAAACTCGATCGAATCGAATTGCGCTGCATGGTCGAACAGCTGCCCAACCCGGACAGCCGGATCACCCTGACCGATCGCACCGATCGTCTCGGTGTGCCGCTGCCGCGGGTGGACTGGCGGGTAAATCCGCAGGAAGACAGCACCGTGCGGCGGGCGGCGGAGCTGGCGGTCGAGGAGTTCACGCGGCTGGGTCTACCTACCCCGGCACTGTTCGACGGTGCGCGCGTGGACAGCACGCTGCCGCTGATGCTCACCGACTGGGCGCATCCGACCGGGACCACGCGGATGTCGGCGGATCCGCGCGCTGGCGTGGTCGACCCCGACTGCCGGGTGCACGGTGTGGCGAATTTGTTCGTCGCGGGCAGCTCGGTCTTCCCGACCACCGGCCATGCGAATCCGACGCTGACCATCGTGGCGCTGGCGGTCCGGCTAGCTGATGCTTTGCGGGCTTTGGCATAGTCTGCGGCGTATGGAGACCAGAGGTGCACCGCACCCGCACGAGCCGCATGGTGAGGGCTTTACGTCCCGGTTGAACTGGTTGCGCGCGGGCGTGCTCGGCGCGAACGACGGCATCGTATCGACCGCCGGTCTGGTTGTCGGTGTCGCCGCGGCGACGACGAGCAGCTCGGCCATCTTCACCGCGGGTATCGCCGGACTGACCGCTGGTGCGATCTCGATGGCCGTCGGCGAATATGTTTCGGTCAGCACCCAGCGCGATTCCGAGCGCGCGTTACTCGCCAAGGAACGCAAGGAACTCACCGACGAACCGGATTACGAATTGGCCGAACTGGCCGATATCTATCGGGCGAAGGGGTTGTCACCGGAGACGGCGCACAAGGTGGCCGAGGAATTGACCGCGCACGACGCATTCCGCGCCCACGCCGAGGCCGAACTCGGCCTGGATCCGCACGCGCTGACCAACCCGTGGCAGGCGGCCGGATCCTCGGCGATCGCATTCACCCTCGGTGCACTGCTGCCGCTGCTTGCGATCATTCTGCCGCCCACCACGGCGCGCATTCCGGTGACGTTCGCATCGGTGCTGGTCGCGCTGGCGATCACCGGGTCGGTCAGCGCCCGCCTCGGCGGCAGCAACCGCGCGCGGGCGGTGCTGCGGGTGGTGATCGGTGGTGCGCTGGCCATGGCGGTCACCTATGGCATCGGTCAATTGGCGGGCGTTGCCGGGGCATGAATTATGTACTCGCCCCGGCCCGTTCACCTCGGTCAGTAGTAGTGCTGCCGACCGCCGATCGGGCGGTGACCCACCGACCCGACGAGTGCGAGTACCGCGCCGACGAGCAGCAATATGATTCCGGCAGTGGTCAGCAGTGGAATGCTGAGCAGATATCCGACAATGAGGAGTATTAAGCCCAAGATAATCATGGCTTTTTCCTTTACTTGGTCGTTTTGACCGTTGTGCGGCCGGATGTTTCGACCGCGTCCGCGCGGCTGGGCTGGCGTATGAACCGATTCCAGCTCCAGACCGTCTTACCGCCCGGTGGCGGGGTGGGTTTGCGGGCAGGCGGCGGTGATCCGGCCGCTGGAGTTGCCGGACGCTGCGCCGCCTTTTCCTTGGCCGCCAGTTCCCTACGCGATTGTCGCAGGTCACGACGTACGGCACTGCTACGGCGGGAACTGCGCCAGACACCTGCGAGCAGCAGGCTCAGGCCGAGCATCCCGATCGCCCCGATCGCCATCCCGTAGAGGAACAGCGCCCCCGCCGAGGCGGTGAAGTGATAGTCGAATACCCCGAAATCGCTGGATGACGTACGAACTTCACCCGTATTGGCCGCCACTCCCGCAACGCCGATAACTACGGCGCCGATGAGAACGACGAGCCCGATGATAATGATCATGACAATCCCGCTGTACTGGTTGATGTTACTTTCTGGCTATGCCCGGTAATTCGAGAACCAAACACCGCACCCGGCGCGGCGTTTGAAACCGGCCGATCCGGCTATGCGCGAAACCGAAGGATTTGCGCTCCGATCCGCGGGTGTCGGCGCCAAGTAGACGTCTAACGCCCGCCCGAGGTCCAGGCGGCGGGTTACCCGGTCCACCAGGGCCTCGTCACGCCACAGCCACCGGCGCAGGGTGGTCAGCAGCCACACCAGCCGCAGCACGACCACCACGGCGACAACGACACTCGCGAACCCAGCAGTCACGGCCAGCCGTCGCCCGTATCATCCAGCACGACACCGAGTTCCAGGCCGATCAGCCCGAAAGCGAAACCGCTCGACAACATTTCGGTGATCTCCCAGAAGGCGTCACCGACCAGGCGGTAGTCGCGTTCGCCGAAATCGGTGCCCGCATCGGTCAGATACAGCGCGCACACCAGCACGGCCAGCACCCCCGACCTCGAAAACGCCTCGGCCACACCGTAGGCGGCGAATGGCAGCAGCCGAGCGTCACCACAGAGATTTCCCTAGCGACCGGGCCCGTATGCCACGGTGAGTTTCCGGCGTTCCTGACGGGTCAGGCGGTTGGGCACCAGCTGCCACCAGGTCACGCATCGCCACACCCATTCGAACGGGCCGTAGCGGAACCAGCGCAGCCAGTGGTAACTCCACAGCGCCTGCACCGCGATGATCGCGGCGGCCAGGCCGAGCAGTGTGTCGTAGCGGTCGGAGTCGGATAGGTGCAGCCACGGCTCGGCGGTCAGGATCAGGGGGGTTGCCGAGAGATAGTTGGTCAGCGCCATCCGGCCCATCGGCTCGAGCACCTCCGCGAACACCTCGCCGGTCTCGGTGCGCAGAAAGAGCAGGATGCCGGTGAGATATGCGAGTGCGCCGAGGAGTCCGGCCACCGGCGCCACACTGCCGGTCCACAGCTCGGCATACGGTATGCGGTACTCCCACATTCCCGCGGCCACCGCGGCCGGCGCGGCCAGCGCGAATACCACCACGACCTGCCAGCCGCGGTCGCACAGGTCATCCGCGAGACCGAAGCGCTCGGCGGCCGAGCCGAGCAGGAACAGGCCGGGTACCAGGCCGAGCCCACCGCCGAGCGCGACCGGCACCCCGATCGCACCGACCAGCCCGGCGAGCAGCAGCACCCAGCGCGGCAGGACCGCCGCAGGCAGCAGG
Source organism: Nocardia sp. NPDC004604 (assembly GCF_040609795.1). NCBI lineage: Bacteria > Bacillati > Actinomycetota > Actinomycetes > Mycobacteriales > Nocardiaceae > Nocardia > Nocardia sp. NPDC004604. The sequence continues at coordinate 58,061 of NZ_JBEXLC010000025.1, read as the reverse complement.
ATCACCAATCCGACGATCGCGTATGGCAGTAACGCCTCACCCGGCTGGAACACATGGTGGATCAGGCCGAGGACACCGAGAGCGATCAACCTGCGCGCCAGGACCAGTCGCGGGCGATCGGTGCACTGGGCGGCGCGGTCGAGGAACAGCGAAAAGCTCAGCCCGAACAGGAACGAGAAGATCGGAAAGAACCGTCCCTCGAACAGCACGCACAGCAGGTGCCGCATCGGATCGACGACTCCGGGCTCGACCGTGGCCCGCATATCGGTGAGCTGCCGGATATCGACGACCAGAATCCCGCACAGCGCGACGCCGCGCACGGCATCCAGCTCGTGAATGCGCGAATGCGCGCAGTCGGGATCCATATCCCCACGCTAACGATGCCCGCCCCGTGGATCCCGCACATCCGATGGGGTGTCGGCCACAATAGTTCATGCACTAACTATTCATGCGCTAAGGTAGATGGAGACCTAGGAGGAGCCATGGAGATGGATGATCCGCTGCAGCTGGATCGGCAAGTGTGCTTCGCACTGGCCGTCGCCAATCGGGCGGTACTCGGCGTGTATCGGCCGCTGCTGGAACCGCTCGGGCTCACCCATCCGCAGTATCTGGTGATGTTGGCGCTGTGGGGTGAGGCGCCGATGTCGGTGAAGGCGATCGCCGAGGCGATCCAGCTGGACTCGCCGACCCTGTCACCGCTGCTCAAGCGGTTGGAGTCGGCCGGATTGATCACCCGCGGCCGCGATAGCCGCGACGAGCGGAACCTCGTCGTCGATCTGACCCCCGCCGGAGTGGAGCTGCGCGAGCAGGCCCTGAAGATTCCACCCGCGGTGGTGGAGCGACTCGGGGTGACCTTGGCGGATCTGGAGGAACTGCACGAGGTATTGACGCGGGTCAATGCGGCCGCACGACGGTCGGTCGCGGCCGCGACAGGAGTACACGCATGAGCAATCGACCCAATCCCATCCAGTGGCTCGGCTACGCCTTCGGGCGGCGCCTGCCCGATTCGCTGCGCGAGTGGGTACGCAATGACCTCACCGGCCGATACGCGACCCCGCGCCATATCGTGCGCGGTTTGGTGCCGTTCACTCCGCTGTTCGCCGTATTCCTATTGTTTCCGGGCGAATTGTGGTTGCGCGGGTCGATGGTGCTGCTGGCATTGCTGCTCGCGCTGTTCTACACCGCGGCCTTCATGCCGATGAATCGGGCACACCGACTCGCCGAGCACGGGCTGCCAGCGGATCTGGAGAATCCGGAGCGGGCACGGCAGCGAGCGCTCGAACGAGCGAGATATGTGGCGCAGCATCCACATTGAGAACTCAGCGTCGACGCCCGTTCGTCGCGCCGAGCACGGCGAGCCGAACCCGGTTGGTGGCACCGGTTTTCGTCATCAGATTGCCGATATGCGTTTTGACCGTCGTGACGCCGAGATGTAGACGCTCGGCGATCTCGGCATTGGACAGACCCGTCGATACCAAGGCGAGCACCTCGGCTTCGCGTCGGGTAAGCCCCTGCGGCGCATCGGAATCATCGTTGGTCGTGGCGGCCTCCCGTGCGGACACCGCCGAATCCACCAGTCGCTGCAATACGGCCTGAGTGAAGGGCGATTCGCCCGCGGCGGCGCGGCGGATGCCATCGAGCAGATCGGTGGGCGAGGCATCCTTGACGAGGAATCCGCAGGCTCCCGCCGCGAGCGCGGGATACAGGTGGTCGTCATCGTCGAAGGTGGTCAGGACGACGATGCGGATCGATGGCCGCATTGCGAGAATCCGTTCGGTGGCGCGAATTCCGTCCATTCCCGGCATGCGCAGGTCCATCAGGATGACATCGGGCGTGGTCTGCTCGGCCAGCCGCACGGCCTCGCCCCCGCTGGCCGCCTGCCCGACGACCTCGAGTTCGGCATCGGTCTCGCAGAGCATGCGCAGCCCGGCCCGAACCAGTTGCTGGTCGTCGACGATCAATATTCGAATGGTCATGGCCGCTCGCTCTCCCGGACCGTCACGATGCCACCCGAATCGCGGGCGGCAGGGATGCGTCGAGTCGCCAACCGGAATCACCCGGCCCGGCGACGAACTCGCCACCCAGCAGCTCAACGCGTTCGCGCAATCCGACCAGTCCGAGGCCGTTCCCGGAGCCGTTCACTGTTCGAATCCCGTTGTCGCACAATACGAAATCGACCGCACCGTCGGTGCGTGCGGTGATGGTCAGCCGGGCCGTGACGCCCGAACCCGCGTGCTTGACCACATTCGCCACGCCCTCCTGTGCCAGGCGCAGCAAGGTCAACGCCCGTAGCGCGTCCACCTCCGTCACGGCAGCGTCGACCTGCACCGCCACCATGGTGCCCAGCTGTTCGGCCCGCTCCGCGACGGCGGCGATCGCTTCCGGCAGATCCGCTGGCGCGATGAAGGATTCGCCCGCCATTGCCGGATCGCGCAGCACGGAGACGAGCAGCCGCAGATCGGCGAGGGTTTCGGTACCGCTGGCGTGAATATCGTCGAGCACCTCACGTACCGCGGGCGGCGCGTCCGGTACCGCATGCCGGGCCACACCCACCCGCAGCACGGTGGACGAGACGTGATGGGCGATCAGATCGTGCAATTCCCTGGCGATGGCGGTCCGCTCCATGGCCCGCGCGGCCGCGATATCGGCCTCCCGACGCTGCGCGATCTCCCCCGCGGCCCGGCGGGCCCGATCCGCACCCTCGCGCGCGGCACGCAGCAGATGTCCGATCAGCAGCGGCGCACCCGCCATCACCAATGCCCGGTAGCCGGTCGCGGCGACCGCCCCGGCCGGATGCAGCAGATACGCCCCGCCCAACGCTCCCGCCGCCACCCACGGCTGCCACCCGCCGCGGCGTGCGGCGAGTTCGATGAGCGCGATGGCGGCCCCCACTTTCGGCACCAACGGACCCGTACCGCCGATCTCGAAGCCGAGCACCAATAGCCCGGTCACCAGCAGTGATGTGGTGAACGGCCATCGAATACCGCCCGCCGTCGCGCACACCGCGAGCAGGCCGATGATCCAGTCCACCGGACCCGGCGCATCCGAAAGCAGCAGCAGACAGCCCATCGCCGAGGTCAGCAGCACCCCCAGCCGAACCGGTAGGGCACGCGCGTCGAGCAGCCAGTCCGCGCCCCTGGTCACACCCGAATCCACCACGCAGACCATGATGCCCGGCTGGTGCGGACTGCAACTCCTGCCGTCGGAGGAGGTCGGTCCTCCCGAAGGCCGTATCCCAGGTCAACTGGTAATCGCTCAGCCCACGCCCGGCGGGCCGCTGGAGCTACTCGGCGACAAGGGCGAGGCGGTGGTGGCGGCGCACGAAGATGCTGGGAACCCATTGGGCCGCAGCGGGATCGGGTGCGAGCCGAAATGCGGCCGTCCGAGTCAGCAGGGTTTGCAGGGCCACGCGGGCCTCCAGCCGGGCCAGGGCCGCGCCGACGCAGAAGTGGATGCCCTTACCGAAGGCCAGGTGATTGCGCTGGGCCGGGCGGTCCAGGTGCAGTTCGTCGGGGGCGGCGAAGACGGCGGGGTCACGGTTGGCGGCGGCCCAGAGTAGGAGCAGGTGACTGCCCGCGGGGAGATCGGTGCCGCCGAGCGTGGTGTCGCGGACGACGTGGCGGTGGTGGGCGCGGAAGGGGGATTCCAGGCGCAGAACCTCCTCGAGGAACGGGGTGAGCAGGTCCGGATCCGTGCGCAGACGGGTCTGGAGGGTGGGGTCGGCCGCGAGGATACGGGTCGCGTTGCCGATGAGTCCCGCGGTGGACTCACCGCCCGCGCCGACGAGTTGGACGAGCATCAGGACGGCGACATCGCGAGCGAGTTCGCCTGCGGCACAGGCTTTTGCGAGATCGCCGAGGAGGTTGTCGTCGGGGTGGTCGCTGGCTCGGACGAGCTGTCGGCGCAGATAGCCCGCGAGTTCGGTGGCGGCGGTGACGACAGCGACCAGACGGTCGGTGGTGACCACGCCGTCGAGCAGTTCATTACTGGTGTAGCCCCAGGTGAGCAATTGGGGAATGTCGTCGTCGGGCAGGCCGATCAGGTTGGCCACCAAGGTCATCGGCAGTCGGTCGCCCATGGCAGACATCCATTCGATGCGTCCGGCGCCGAAACCCGCCGTCCACAGGCGATCCGCGGTGGCGACGATGGTGGGTTCCAGTGCGCGAATGCGTTTGGCGACAAGGGCGGGCAGCACCAGTTTGCGGTGCGCCTGATGGGTCGGGTCGTCGCCGGTGGCCAGGACGTGGATCGCCTGTCCTCCGCCGTCCAAATCGAAAACCCCGGCTGAACCGTCGGGTTGTCGGACCAGCGCCGCAGTGAGGTTCGAGGAGAAGTCGGCGGGGCGCGAAGTCGCCTCCATGACCAGATCCCAGCGGCTGACCAGGTAGAAACCGGTGTCCGCGATGCGGTGCACCGGCGAGTCGGTGCGCAGTCGGTCATAGAGCGGGTAGGGATCGTCGAGCAGCCCGGGGTCGAACAGGTCGATGTCATTCAATGCGCGGGTCATTCGCTCCGCCTTTCCAACGCACGATTTCTACTTCCGCACACCAGATTTCGCGGCCTCGACCACCCGCGTCAATAGCCTCGAAAAACTGCGAATCCGGCACCGAATCCACAGGTCGCACGCTGTCTCGAGGCCCGCCGCCCACCTGCCGCTCCGCTGGCCGATCTCGCCTAGAATGTCTCACTCTGAGACAAAATTCTTCAACCGTATCTGACCGAAAATCCCGAGTTCTTCGTCAGCGAATCAGGAGGTCGCGATGACCGGTCTGCCCGATTGGCTCGCTGGCGGCCACCGCCGTGACCTCGCGATCGAGCGCATCCACGCCGCCGCGGCCGACCTCATCGCACGCAAGGGCATGGCCGGACTGAATATCGATCACGTCGCCGCCGCGGCTGGGTGCTCCCGCGCCACCGTCTACCGCTACGTCGGCGGCAAGTCGGCACTGCGCGATGCCGTCCTGGTCGGGGCCACCGCCCGCATCGCCGAAACCATCCGGCACTCCGCCGCGGCCCACACCGGCCCGGACCGCATCACCCACGCGATTCTCGCGGCCTTGACCGCCGTCCGCGCCGACCCGGTAGCCACCGCCTTCCTGACGGCAACCACCCCGGCAGAGGTCGACGAATACCTCGCGAACAATCCCCGATTGGCCGACGCTGCAACACAATTGACCGGAACCGGCGACGATCCGATTGCCGGACAATGGATAGTCCGTGTAGTGCTCTCGCTATTGTTCTGGCCCGCGACCGATCCCGCCGCGGAGCGAACGCTCGTCGAGCGCTACGTGCTGCCCGCCTTCGGTGCGTAACCAGTTTTCCGAGGCGGGCCACCGGATTCCGGCCTTCGGTCGAGGCAATATCGCCTACCTCTCGCCCAGCGCAATTCCCGCGGCATCGGCATCACCCGGCGACGATTCTTCACCAGTAGCGACGGCGTGCGGTGCGGCGGGCGGAAAAGTTGGGCGGCCTGGTCTCTGTTGGCTTGGAACGCAGGCGGTTTCGCCAGGGAGCATCGGCCGGGCGGGTGGCGTGGAGTCGTTTTCTGCGCATCGCCGATAGGTCAGTGCATGGCCCATGGGGCGATGACTTGGACGGCGGGCCAGCCGAAGTCCTCGGTGTCCTCGCCGTCGACGAACCAGAGCCAGTTCTGCACGGCGCGCACCAGGGTCCAGGCGCGGGCGCGGTCCGGATCGAGTCCCGCGATATCGACGACGGTGGCGAAGCGGTCATCGAGGCCGGATTCGGTTCGGCGGTGCTCGGCGTAGCGGGCCGCGAGCTCGGGCAGACCGGCCACCCACGCCCGCGCCGCGGGCTCCAACCTGACGAGACGATCGGCGAAGAATTCGGGGACAACGATCACCAATCGAGCATCTCAGCCCTGTCGAACGATTTTCCCAGCAGTCGGTGGCTACGGCAGACCTGGAATCACGGGCAGCGGCGGTAGACCCGGGAACGGATTGTCCGGCATCGGTACAGGTGCCGGTGCGGGTGCGGGTGCCGGATTCTCTGGCACCGGCGCTGGATTCGGGACCGGATTCTGTGGCACCGGTGCCGGATTCGGGACCGGATTCTCCGGCACCGGCGCTGGAATCGGTGCCGGATTCGGGACCGGGTTCGGCTGCGTCTGAACCGGCGCGGGGATCGGGGTCTCGGCCGCCGGTGGGACCTCTTGAAGGGCCGGGCTCTGCGGGATACAGGTCCAGTGGCCCTCCGGCGACCGGCCCCATTGCGCCACAATGCCGTCATGGGAGCAGTCGTCGCCGACCTGGTGCACCTCGGGGCCCTGCAGCAGGGGCGTGCAGACCCATAGTCCGTTGCGCAGGTCCCATTGGGCGATGACGTTTTCGTGGGAGCAATCGTCACCGCGCTTGCGCGCTTGCACGGATTTCGATGGCGGCGAGATCGGGGGTGCGGGGGCCGGGCGGGCGGTGGTCGGTACCGTCGCGGAGGTGGACTTCGCGGTCGAGGACGGCACGTCGCTGTCCGAATCCTGATTCGATCGCAGCAGCGCGATCGCGACCACCAGCGCAAGTGCGGCGGCGAGGACGGCCGCGACGGTTAGGACGCGCGTGTTATCGGTTCCGCGATTGCCGCCGGGTGCCGCACCACCGAATTGCACCATCGCACCGCCTTCGTGCCGAGTAGGGACTACCTTCACGAAAACTCTGCTGGCAGGCTACCGAAGTCCCGGCAGGAAAGATCAGGTTTCTCGGCGCGTGTTCCGTTCGGCCAACGCCTTATTTGACGCCGACGCGCACCTTGACGGCGTCATCGCCGGTTTCGTGCAGCGCCTGGCCGATCAGGCTGCTGAGGTCGATACGCGGTGCGCTGGCGGTGACCGCGTCGGTCAGTGGCCGCAATCCGGCGATCAGCGATTTCAGCTCCGGCCCGACCTTGTCCATCCACTCGGTCACCCGTTGCAGAAACGGCACAAGGCCATTGCCCTCCAGGTACATCTGCGGACTGTTCCCGGCCGTGACCAGCCGACCGACCGCCTCGACGAGATCGTCGAGCGCCTGACCGAACCGCACCAGATCAGGCGCACCGACCGTGGTGGCCGGTCCGGCCCAGGCGATATCGCCAGCGGCGAGCTGAAAGCTATTGAGCAATTCGGCGATCTTCGGGGCCCTGGTCATGATGGTGGCGGGGTGCGGGATGTGTCGAAGTTCATGCCGCACTCTCCGGATCCGGCGTCGATGCCAACATCCAGCAAGCTAATCGTTACGCTGGGTTACAACAAAATCGGCAAGCTGTGACGCTCGCCACTTACCTGCCGTTCGCCCCGCTCAGCGCAGTTATTCGTGGTTCCGGTCACGCCAACTAGGGGCTAGCGGCGAGGAAGACAAATGCGGAGAACAGGCCCATATGGACGCCGCCCTGGAGCAGGGTCGCCCGGCCCGGCACCACCGTCAGCACGCCGACAACAACCGTCAATGCGAGCAGTACCATCTGGGTCGCACCGAGGCCGAGCACCAGCGGACCGTCTAGCCAGATGGTTGCTACGGCGATTGCCGGAATGGTCAGACCGATGCTCGCCATCGCGGACCCGAGCGCGAGATTGAGGCTGATCTGGACCTGATCGCGACGCGCCGCACGCACCGCGGCCAGGGTTTCCGGCAGCAGCACGAGCAGCGCGATGACCACACCGACCGCGGACTGCGGCAGACCCGCCGAGGCGACCGCCGATTCGATCGATGGCGACACCACCTTGGCCAGACCGACGACCGTGACCAGCGCGACCACCATCATGGCGAAGCTGAGCAGGCTCGCGCGCACCGTGGGCCGCTCGCCGTGCTCGGCCAGCGCACCGTCGGCGGACTCCTCGACGGGCAGGAAATCGTCCGGGTGCCGCACCGTCTGCACCATGACGAACAGGGCATATAACGACAGCGAGGCCACCGCGGCGAAGACCAATTGCGCGGCGGAGAATTCCGGCCCCGGCTTGCTGGTGGTGAAGGTCGGCAGGACCAGACTGAGTGTGGACAGGGTCGCCACCGTGCCGAGTGCCGCGCCGGTGCCCTCGGCATTGAAAACCGCCACCCGTCTGCGGACCGCACCGACCAGCAGGGCGAGCCCGAAGATGCCGTTGCAGGTGATCATGACCGCGGCGAAGACGGTATCGCGGGCCAGCGCCGCCGACTTCTCCCCGCTGGAGACCATGATCGTGACGATCAGTCCCACCTCGATCACCGTCACCGCGATCGCGAGCACCAGTGATCCGAGCGGCTGCCCCACCCGATGCGCGACGATCTCGGCGTGGTGTACCGCCGCGAGCACCGCACCGACCAGGGCCACGCCCACCACGACCACACCGATACCCGGCAGCGATCGCCCCCAGGTGGCGGCCAGGGCGATCGCGGCTAGCAGTGGGATGAATACGGTCCAGCGGGAAGTCGACGCACGGATCATGACTTCCATCGTGTCAGCAAATTGTCCGCAGCCGAGCGCGTGTGAGCAGGGGTATGCGGGTTTGCGCACGTCCGGGAGTTATCGCCGGATACTGCGAGGGCCGACGACGACGAGCTGTGGCAGCGGTCCGGTCAGTCGAGATCGATCCGGACGGTCAGCAAATCGGTGCCGACCAGCCGAACGGCCGTGCTATTGGCCTTGGGCAAGGCCCGCAGCCGAGCGCGCGGATCATCGTCGGGCAGCAGATGCGCGGTACCGGTATGCCAACGCCCGTGCAGCCGCACTCGAACCCTATTGTCGGCCTTGATATTCCGGATGTACTGCGAGCGCTCACCGAATTCGGAGACGAGCCAGAACGCATTACCGACCCGGCGACCACCGATCGGCGTAACCCGCGGCTGCCCACTCACCCGCCCCACGGTCTCCAGCAGCTGCTGCGTCGGCAACCTCCGCAGCATCGGATTCCCGACCCGCCGCTGCAGAGTCGTCACGACCCGATGCTGCACATCCCGCAGATTCGCCATACCGCGACGCTACTCCGGAGAGATCAAAACCAGTCGGACCTGTCGGCGAACCCCCGCGCGTCCCCTCGCTGCCACATCGGTGGCGCTCTGTCTGCTCACCGCTGGCACTGTCCATGCGATACCCCTAAGTTTCGCCCCGCAACATATCCACCGCTCCGTCGATGGGATCGCTGGCGCCCCGCCCAGCCAGATTGCTGCCCCACCCCTCCGACTGCGCGCCGAGCGCAGTCATGTGGCGCCGAATATGGCGCCGTATCGACCGCCATTCGACTACGTTCGACAACCCGGCCTCAGGGCTGGATACGGCAGGAGCTAGCTGGATGCGGCACTGGCGAAGGTGGCTACGGATCGAGCGGGCACGGCCGCGTCGAGTTCGACGGCTGCTGCGTTGCCGTCGAATTCGAGTGCGGCGGAACCGAACTGCTTGTCGCACTCGGCGAATCGGCTCGGGCGCAGGTAGACCGCGATGTCGTAGTCGCAGGCCGGTTCCGGGTTCGCGGCGCCGAATACCGCTGCGCGGAAAACCGCCCGCAGATTGCCGGTGCCAGCCCGAGCGTTATGGCCTGTCCATTCCTGCCAACGTTGCGATGGAGTCGAGATTCAGGTACGCGATGGCGCGGCGATGCGCGACAATGTGCCAAGTGCGGACCCAGTTCACTCGCGAGCTCCTCGCGTTGACCAATGATTTGACGCTCATGTGTCGGCTCGCCCACGATGCCGCCGAGCGCGTCACCGCTGCGCTCGGCGACGCCGATCTCGCCGCCGCCTACGAGGCCTTCGCGCACGACGAACAGCTACAGAAGATGTACTCGGCATGCGAGGCCAGGACCGTGGTGCTGCTCGCGCTGCAGGCGCCGGTCGCGCGTGATCTACGCCACGTCGTGACCGCGATCCAGATCGCCGGTGAACTGTCCCGGATCGGCTTGCTGATCAGCCGCGTCGCCGATCAGGTCTACAAATATCATCCGGAACCCGTTGCACCCCAACATCTTATGGATATCCTCACCGCGATGGGCCGGCTGGCCGCCCACTACACCGCCCTCGCGGGCCAAACGGTCGCCACCGGGCGTGAGTCAGCCACCCCCGAATCCGGTTCCCTCGCAATGGATCAGCTGCATCGGCAACTCCATATCGCCCTCGCCGACCCGACCCACACCCACCCCACCGAGGCCGCCATCGATATCGCCATGGTCGGTAACAAACTGGAGCGCTGCATCGACCACACCAACCGCATCGATCGCCTGATCCGCTTTCTGGACACCGGAATTCCCCCGGCCGCACAGCCTCCCGACGCCGAATAGCAGGTCCACCGCACCGAATCCGACGCTAGGCGGGTGCGGACCCCGCCTGCGTGGGGTCGGAACTCGGTCCGGATCCAGTCGTGCGGCCGGCAATGGCGTAGAGGGCGCGGGCCGGACCGGTGAGGCGCTGGCCGGAGGGCCAGACCGCACGGAGGGTTCGGGTCAGGTCCAGGCCGGTAATGGCCGGGGACACCAAGGTGCCCGCGGCAATTTCGGCGGCTACGGCCAGCGAGCTGAGCACCGCAGGACCGACACCGGAGGCGACCGCGGTCTTGATCGCGGTGGTTGAGGAGAGTTCGAGCGCGACAGTGGGTTTCCACCCTGGAATGGCCTGCGCGACAGCATTTTCGAACCAAGTGCGGGTGCCCGAACCGGTCTCGCGCTGGATCAGCGGGGTCGCGGCGAGGTCGGCGAGTTCGACCGAACCGCGCCGCGCCCACCGATGCTGCGGGGCGACCACGACAACAAGCCGGTCGCGGGCCACGATATGACTCTCGAGGCCGCGGAAATTCCCCGGGCTCTCGACGAAGCCGATGACATCCTTGCCATCGAGCACCGCCTGGGCCACCTCGACGGAATTGCCGGACTCCAACGCGATGGTGGTATCGGGTGCGGCGCCGCGCAAGGTCATGAGCCAGCCGGGGAACAGGTACTCGGCGATGGTTTGGCTGGCCGCCACGCGCAGGTGGGAATCGCGTTGGGCGCGCAATGTGTCGATGCCCGCGTCCAGTTGCCCGGCCGCGTCGATCACCCCGCGCGCCCATTCGGCGATCAATACCCCCGCCGGAGTCGGCCGCGAACCGAGGGTGCTGCGCTCCAGCACCGGCAGGCCGACCAGCTTCTCCAGATAGTGGATGCGCGACGACGCCGACGGCTGGCTGATCCCATGTGCCTGCGCCGCACGCCCGAGGCTGCCCAGTTCGATGACCGAAAGCAGCAGGTCGAGGGCGGCCAGATCCGGAACACGCGGAGACAGCGGCATAGAACGAGTCTATGCACCCATAGAAACGCCGTGGCTACTCGGCGCCACTCGAGCCGACGAATCTGGATCTATGGCCGCCACAGTGACCTTCCGCCCCGCACGCTCGCGGCGCCTCCTGGGCGAACTCGAACGCGACACGACCCGCCGCCCCGTCGAGCCCCGATCGCTGCGACACCTCGGCCCCAACTGGTTCGCCGCCGTCATGGGCACCGGCATCGTCGCGAATGCCGCCGCCACCCTGCCCCTGCAGTTTCCAGGGCTGCGCGGCGCGGCGACCGCTGTCTGGGCGTCGGCCGCACTGCTGCTGGTGGTACTGACCATCGCCTTCGCCATGCACCGGATGCGCTACCCCGAGCTCGCCCGGAGCCACCGCGACCACCCCGTCATGGCGCACTTCTACGGCGCCCCACCCATGGCACTGCTGACCATCGGAGGGGGCACCCTGCTACTCGGCCGCGATGTGATCGGCCTCGGCGCCGCACTCACCGTCGACTGGGTGCTCTGGTCGGTCGGCACCGTACTCGGCCTGATGACCGCCGTTGCCATCCCCTACCGAATGTTCACCCACCACCGCATCGAACCCGATGCCGCCTTCGGTGGCTGGCTGATGCCCGTGGTGCCCCCGATGGTGTCCGCGGCCATGGGCGCGCTGCTGGTTCCCTATGCCCCCGAGGGACAGCTGCGACTGACCATGATCCTGGTCTGCCTGGCCATGTTCGGTCTGAGCCTGATCGCCTCCATTGTCACCATCACCATGATCTGGTCCCGCCTGGTGCACCATGACCTCCCACCCGCGAACATGATTCCCACGCTCTGTATCGTGCTCGGCCCGCTCGGCCAATCCGTCACCGCCGCAGGACTTCTCGCCAATGCCGGACCATCCGTGCTGCCCGAGCTCTACACCAAGGGCCTGACCGTCTTCTCGGTCATCTTCGGCGTCGCCACTTGGGGTTTCGCAATGCTGTGGCTGGCATTGGCGGCCACGGTCATCGTAAAGACCGCCCGCGCAGGCGAATTGAAGTTCAACATGACCTGGTGGGGCTTCACCTTCCCCCTCGGCACCTGCATTACCGGCAGCACCGTGCTCTACGGCCACACCGGCGCCGACCTCTTCGCCGTCACCGCGGTCGTCCTCTACATCGGACTGGTCGCCGCCTGGGCGGTCGTCGCGGCACACACCATCCGTGGTGTCCACACCGGTCCGCTCCTACGACCGACGCCCGCCGCCTGATCACGAACAACTGCCGAGGCCCCCGTCCGTGAGCCGCTCAGTCAAGTAGGGGGAAGCGCCCCGAGTGCAGCAGTCCGGCAATCGCGTCCATCTTCGCCTGCGGTGCCGCGTAATCGGGGTGGACCCGGATCACTGCCGCGGCATCGTGCAGTCGGATCATCTGCTCCTCGGCCGCGTTGACATTGCGCCCGCCCGCACTGACCGCATGGCGGGCGAAGACGGGCCGCTTCGGATCGACGCGCCCGAGTGCCAGCGCCTTGTCCACCCGCCGCGAACAGCGGCAGAACGCCTCCGGATTCGCCACCCCGCAGGTCGAATTCAAGAACGTCGCGATGCGTTTCTTGGCCCGCTCCAACCGCTTCCGATACGCGGATGCGGAGATACCCAGAATCCAGGCCGCATCGGTGGAGCTGAGCTCGAAGACCTCACCGAGCACGAATGCGACCCGTTCGTCGCGGGCCAGACACTGCAGCATGGCCTGACTGCAATTGAGCCGCACCTCGTGCGCGAGCACCTCGGCCTCGGGCCCGCGGTAGTCCTCGGCCGCCAGCCCGTCCGCCAAACCCTCCCGATATGTGTCGAGACTGACCTGCGCGGCCTCCTGCGGGGTCTGCCGCTTCAGATTCAGCAGATAGTTGACCCCGATCCGGTAGGCCCAGGTCAGTAGCTTGGCCTCACCCCGCCAGGTCGCGAGATTCCCGACCACCCGCAAGAGGATCTCCTGCGTCGCATCCTCGGCCTCCGCGGGCCGCCACACCATCCGCAGCGCCAGCCGATACAGCGGATCCTGCAGGTGCCGCACCACATCCGAGATGGCGGCCCCGTCACCGGCAATGGCCCGATCGACGAGTTCCCGCTCCTGTGCCCGCGCCTCGGCCGGCACCGCGCCCTCGACGTCACCGCCGAGTCCGATCCTGGTCACATCGGCGGCGGGGTCTTGTTCGGACTGCGATAGCTCGGGTTCCACCGCACAATCCTTCGGCGGTATCCGGCCGGGCGCAAGTCCCCCCGCGCGGAGCCAGTCGATCAGTGCTCCGCGCGGCGCACCCCCTTACGCACTCGTAGTCGCCGTCGTCAGCGAGTGGGCACGCAACCAGTTCGCGACCGCCGTGCCGATCGCATCTGGCTGATCCTCGGGCGCGTGGTGACCGGCCTCACCGACCGAGACGACCTCGGCACTGGCGAAAGTCTCGCCAGCCCAGGCGATCACCTCCGGCGAACCGAGCCCGACCCCGTTGTCCAGCCCCATGAGCAGCTTCGGCACCTCGGGACTCCGGGCTGCCCACTGGTCGTAGTTCTGCACCAGCGCAACCACATCGGCGGGCGAGTCGTCCACCGGGAACTCGCGCGTCCAGGCCAGTATCGGCTTGCGCGATTCCGGCGTCGGGAAGGGCGCGCGGTACACATCGTGATCTTCTTGCGACAGGTTGACAATGCCCCTCGGCAGGTTGAACTCGATGAACATATTCTCCTCGAGCACCATTCGCTCGCCCTCGGCCGTGCGGAATTTGCGGAACAGTTCGGCGCCGAGCGGCGGGAGATCGTCCCAGCTCATCGGCCGCAGGAACGTCTCGATCAGTGCGATGCCGCGAATGCGGTCGGGATGCCGTGCGGCCCAGTGCATGCCGAGCGCGCCACCCCAGTCGTGGCCCACGATGACGACCTGATCGAGGCCGAGTGCATCGAACCAGGCGTCCAGGTAGCGGGCGTGATCCTCGAGCCGGTAGGCGCTGTCCGGCTTCCCGGACGCGCCCATGCCGATCAGATCCGGCGCGAGCACCCGGGTTTGCCCGGCGACATGCGGGAGCACATTGCGCCACAGGTGCGATGAGGTGGGGTTGCCGTGTAGGAACACCACCGGTACCGAACCGGCACCGGTATCGGTGTAGTTGATGAACGAGTCGAGAACGTCGACGGTAGCCATGATGCGGGTCCTTCCTTGATCCTGCTCTGTGCCTGCACCCGGTTTCGACACACACTCCGCGCCCGTTGTGACAGCCGCGCGATGTGACGCTCGTCACCCACCGGACTCCACCTGTCGCCGCCCACCCGGAACGGATCTCAACACAACCGCAGGTAAACCTAATTCCGTATGTGAGTAGTACATACTTCAAATACTCATCGCAGCATTCAGGAGATTCTCAGAATTAGGTAAAGGGTTTACAAAGAATTTCGGATTGATCTACTGTCTATCTACGTAAGAACAATGAAGTTCGCACACAGACCGTCACAAGGAGTCACCCGCGGTACGACGACTCGACGAGACTTCCCTCATCAGCCTCGTGGAGTCGCCCGAACGGATCATCTGGACTGGACACCCGGCCCGTTCACTCGCCAGCGGGACCAACTCCTTCGTGACACGACCACCCCTGAGTCGGCGCCGGCACGGCGACTCAGGGGTGGTTTTGGATGTGCCGGACACAAACCGCTCAGTCGCATTGCCGCACAGAACGTTCTCCCACTGGATGTGCCGAACGTCATACGTGACAATCACATACGGGACGGGCGGCCGACGGTAGCTTGACGCCCGACAAATTCATCGGTGCGAGGCTAGGAAGTTCGATCGTTGTGAAGTGGTTGTCGTCCAGCCCCGTGCGTCGCGCACTCGCCGTTTGCGCACCCGTCGTCTTGGCCATTGTGGTCGCCGTCGCCTATTCGTTCTTCGACGACTGGACCGGTAAGAGCGGCGGCAAAGCGCCTGGTGCCGCAAGCGCCGCAACGATTTCCGGTAAGGACATCACCGCATTGCTCGGGCAGCTGGTCGACGCGCCGGAGGCAGCGATGGACGGCTACAGCCGCGAGAAGTTCCCACACTGGGATACGAATAAGGCCGAGCACGGATTCGGCACCGAATTCGAGCAGTACAGCAAGTGCACCACCCGAGATGTGATGATGCTGCGCGACGCCACCGGCTCGGTCGAACTCGACCCGAAGACCTGCCAACTCACCGTCGGCAAGGACGGCGGCTGGCGCGACCAGTACGGATTTCTCGACTCGAAGACCGGAAAACTCAAGCCCTACAAGTGGATGACCGATCCGGCGACCGTCGATGCCGAGCACATCGTGCCCCTGGCCGAGGCCTGGCGCTCGGGTGCGGACAAGCGCGATGAAGATACCCGCCGCCGCATTGCCAATGACGCCATCAATCTCATCGCCTCCGATCCGTCGGCCAATCGTTCCAAGGGCGATCAGGACGCCACGAACTATCTGCCGCCGGGAAACTTCCGGTGTGGCTATATCGAGCACTATGTCAAGATCAAAGTAAAATACGCGCTGACCGTTGATCCCGCCGAACACACCGCACTGCGCAACGCAGTCGATGACTGCGTCCGTCGAGGAGAGTTCAAATAAGCGACATCATCGAGATTTCCGTCAAGGCAGCCGTCATGACCGAGGAGGAAGGGACGGTTTCCGGCGAGCTCGATGTCGCCCTCGACGACACAGGTAAGGGTCTGGTCCGCTATCGCGGCAACGAGACCTGGTACACCATCGGCAATATCGAAGCCGGACCACCGCGCACCTGGACCACCGCTGCCGAACTCGCGGCCGCTATCGAAGCCACCGCAGGAACTCGTGACGTGGCGGGCAATATAGTGCCATTCGAGGCCTGACCGCCGAGTCACATTGCCGCCGGACGATTCCGGATCGGCTGGGCCGAACCTACACCGACAAGTGTGATCCATTGCCGCGAGCTGGCCGCCGCCGCGCGGGCAATACCGCTGCACCTATGTGACCAGGCGGATTCAGGTCAAGGCGGCCTATCGGCGCTGGATCACCCAGGCCGAAACGGACGCCATGACACGCGAACTCAACGGCTGCCCTGACTCAGGGCATGGTGATGACGACCTTGCCGAACGGATTGTCGTCGCGGAAGTACCGGTACGCCTCCACTGCCTGATCGAGTGGAAATGTCCGATCAATGACCGGGCGCATGCGGTGTTCGGTGATGGTCCGGTTCATCGCCTCGAAATCGTCGCGGCTGCCGACCGCGATCCGGCGGATCGCGAGATACGGTCCGACGAACGGATTCTCGAGTGGCTGTCCCTTCGGCAGCTGCGATGCGCCGATCATGGTGATCATTGCGTTGTATCCGGCCGAGCGCACCGATTTCGACAGGGTGGGCAGCCCGACGGCCTCCACCACATGTTCGACACCGTGTCCGTCGGTGAGTTCTAGTACCTTCTCGTCCCAGTCGGGTGTCTCGCTCCGGTCGACGGTCTCATCCGCGCCGAGCTTGTGCAACCGCTCGGCCTTATCCCGGCCCGAGGTGATCGAAATGACCCGGGCACCCAGTATTTTCGCGTACTGCACGGCGAACAGCGCAACGGTGCCACTGCCCACGGTCAGCACCGTCTCACCCGGTCCGACCGGCGCGGGTTTCGTCAGCGCCGCCCAGGCGACGACTCCCGCGCAGGTCAGCGTGGCCGCCTCGATATCGGTGAGATGGTCGGGCACATGCACCACCGAATCCTCTTCGAGCACGGCGTAAGTGGCGAGCATGCCGTTGTAGTTGGCGCCGTACTGCTCGGCGACCAGGGCCAGCCGCTGCGGCCCGCTGACGAAGCGCACGAAGTACGTCGCGGTGACCCGGTCGCCGAGCGCGGCGCGAGTCACATTGTCGCCCACGGCGATGACCTCTCCCACACCATCGGAGAGCGGAACGATATCCGGGGTCGCAGGCAGCGGATAGATGCCGTCCATCAGCATCAGATCCCGCCTGTTCACCGAGGCCGCCCGCACCTTGATGACCACCTGATTCGGCCCCGGCACCGGCACCTCCTGCTCCCGAACGGTCAGCCCGGCCAGGCCGTGCAGTGGATCGAGGTGGTAAGCAATGGCATTCATGATCTGCTCTCTCAGTTCTCGGTAGCAATCGAAAAATCAGTGGTCGGCACGAACAGCGCCTCGAAGGGGGCGTCACCGACACCGACGGTGACGTGCCCCTGCCCGTCGGTGTCCTCGACATGGACGAGATCGCCGGGACCGAAGCGCCGCCTGCGACCGTCACTCGTCGTCACCTCGATCAGGCCGCGCAGCATAACGACCCACTGTTCGGCCGGAGCCGGATGCGGGTCGCTATCGAATTGCGCACTGCGCAAATACGTCACGGTCGCCGCTGACGACAATCCGGCAACGGCCATCGCGGGGACGCCCGTGGCCAGAGTGCGATCGGCCAAATCCAGTTCGGCGTCGACGAATCGCGAGCCGCCGTCCGCGGTGCGCACGATCCGGCTGTACCGCAACGTCTTCGCCAGCCCGGCAGCACGCACCGCACTCATCGCACGCCCTCGATGAACTGGTGGTCGGAGGTGATGCGGCCGTCGGCGTCGAGGCCGATGACCTCGTAGCCGCCGCCCGCGATCGAGCCGTCGGCGCGTGCGACCATCGACCACGGCAGGCCGATCAGACCGGCGGGCAGTTCGGTGGGCTCGCCCACCTCGAAGAGGTATTCGCCGGAGGCGACGAACATCTCGTAGGCGCGGGTCACCCGTGCCTGCATCGCGTCGTGGCCGCGCACTTCCAGTGCGGGTACCGCGAAGTTCAGTTGGGCGGCCGCCTGCCGAATCTCCAGCGGCGGATCGACCAGGGTCTGCGCACCGGACGGGGCCCAGATCTCGTGGATCAGCTTGCGGCGCAGTTCCGGGTCGGACTCGTTCCACTGGGCCATGTAGCGCTCGGCGAAGGCGGTCAGGTCGTTGTCATCGAATCGCTTGCTCATGGCTCAGAGTTTTACGAGCACAACGCCGCCGCGCGATTCCCTCCAGGGAATGACACCGATGAAGCGCGCGGGTGGCCCGTTGATTCCCTGTCGGGAATGGCGCGGGTGCGCCGGGTCGGATATCACTGGAGTCATGACCACGGTGGTAGAGCCAAGTCCGTTCGCGCAGCAGTTGCGGCACTGGCGTACGCAACGGCACGTGAGCCAGCTCGACCTGGCCATTCGCGCCGATACCAGCCAGCGCTATCTGAGCTTCCTGGAGCAGGGACGCTCGCGGCCGGGTCGCACCATGGTGGTGCGGCTGGCCGAATCGCTGGAGCTGTCGCTGCGCGAGCGCAACGGTTTGCTGCTCGCCGCGGGATACGCCCCGGTGTTCCCCGAATCCGACCTGGACACACCGGAATTGGGCCCGGTCCGGACCGCACTGGAGCGCATTCTCGACGGGCACCTGCCCTACCCTGCGGTCGTCACCCGCCCGTACGGCCGACTCGTCGCCGCCAACGCCGCCTTCGACATCCTCACCGAAGAGGCCGCGGCGGAACTGATCACCCCGCCGATCAATGTGCTCCGCCTGGCCCTACACCCCGATGGGCTGGCCCGACGCGTACAGAACCTGCCCGAATGGGGCCGCCACGTCACCGAAAGCCTGCGTGGCAAAGCCCTGCGCAGCCCGGACACCCACCTCGACGAGTTCATTGCCGAACTCGAGAGCTACCTCCCCGAGGCCACCCTGGGCCCCGACCACCTCGGCTTCGCCGTCCCCCTACGCCTGAGCAGCCCCGACGGCGAACTCCGCCTGATCACCACGATCACCAGCTTCGCCACCGCCGTCGACATCACCCTCTCCGAACTCCACCTCGAGGCCTTCCTCCCCGCCGACGACCAAACCGCCGAAATCCTCCGCCGCCGCGCCGACCAACGCCAAACCAGTGCCGCGTCCAGCTAGCTCCTCCCGTCCAGGCAGCGGTCGAAGGTAGTCGAATGGTGTTCGCCCAGACCGTATTCGACGCCTTACGACTACGCTCGGCGAGTAGACGAAGTGGGTGGGGCATGGTGCGCGTTCGGACGGCGCCCCTGACGCACCTGGTCACCATTTCCGCCCGGCGGCCCGCAGGTGGTCGTACACCAGGTCGATGTGGGGGCGGGCGGCGGTGCCGGGACGGCGGACCAGGAAGCCGGTATTGATGGGTGGGTCGTCGGGTTCGAGTAGCGGGACCAAGGTGCCGGCGGCCAGCTCGGCGGTGCAGAGATAGCGCGGGAGGACGCTGATGCCCGCGCCCGCGGCGACCGTCGCGGTTATCGCGCGCAGATCGGCGACGACTACCGAGGGTTCGGCGGTAAGGCGGACGCCGAATACGTGTCGCCAGTAGCGGCGCAGGATCGGTAGGTCGGCGGAGTAGCTGATCAGGGGTAGGCCCGTCAGGACCGCCGGACCCTCGGCGCGCAACCGTGCGGTGTCGATGCGTTCGGCCATTTCGGGCGCGGCGACCAGGACGAATTCCTCATCGGCGAGCGGTTCGGCGATCAAGGCCCGGCCGCGCGGGCGCACCGTGGACACGATGAGGTCATAGTGTCCGGCGCGCAGCCCGGCCAGCAGTTCATCGGACAGCCCCGCGGTGACCGTCAGCCGAACACCGCGCGCGATCAAGCTCGCTAGCGCCGGAAGTGCCTGCACCGCAAGCAGTTCGGCGGGTCCAGCCAAACGCACCGGCGGCTGCGGCACCGGTTCGGCGGGCACGGCACGACCAGCGATCCCATCGAGGGCGTCCACCGGCCCCGCCACCCGCGCCGCCAACTCCACGGCCGCCGCCGTCGAAACCACTCCGCGCGGCAGCCGCTCGAACAGCCGATAACCCAGCCGCTTCTCCAACGCCTGCAACTGAGTCGTCACCGTCGGCTGCGATAACCCGACCAGCCGAGCACCCGCCGTCACCGAACCCGCCCGATGCACCGCCAGGAATGTCCGCAGCTGATTCAAATCGAGATTGCCATCGGAATCCCTATCGCTCACGCACCAAGTGTATTTCTCTCCCGATGTTCGAACAGCCCGTTCCCGAGCACGGCCCCCGCGCTCGACCATCCGAAATCCGTGCCCGGTTCGGCCCGCCGGATCGCAAGCGTCAACGCGGCTGCACGGCCGCGAGGACTTCCGGCCCACGGTCCGACAACCGCCGCTCGGCGAGGCGAGCACCGAGAACCGCACCCATGACCCCGATCGCGATCCCCAGCGGCAGCGCCAGCCACTGCACGGCGGTGAGGTCGAAAACTCGGCCGATGACCAGCACGATCAGTACGGGAATGGCCGCGACCAGTTGGCCCAAACTGGTGCTGATTTGGACCAGAGCCTTCGCACAGCCCGGATTTCCGGAGGAGGCGAAGGGATTTCCGGTTCGCGGCGGCAGCGGATAGGGCGCGGTAACCGAGAGGAATACCGCGGAACCCGCACCGACGCCGAGCACGACGAACAGCAGCGACAGCGTCCAGGGGTACATCGACCAGCGGCCGAGCGCACCCGGCAACACCACCGCGAGCAGCAGCGTCGGCAGGCCGATCACCAACAGCAGGGCCAGCAGTCGTCCGCGCACATCCGCACGCACCGCACCGGGTGTCACCAAGGTCTGCCAGAGTGCGGTGCCGTCGTAGCCGTAGAGATTATTTGCGGCCAGCCCCGCGAACCATGCCGCACTCACACCGGCGAACACCACACCACGCGAACTGTCGCCCTGTATTGCCGGAAATACCGGAAGCAGCGCTCCGACCAACAACACCGGCAGCAGCGCCGCACGCCGTCGGCTATCGCGCGACCAGGTCCGCAACTCCTTGACCACCACCGCACCAACCGGCCCACTCGGCCGCACCCGGCCCAGCAGCATCCCCCGCCCGGCCGCACCGGATGTCGCTCCCATCGGCGCGATCAGCCGCCGCCGCAACAGCACCGACCACGCCTGCCACAGCACCGCCGTCAGCGCGAACAGCCCGGTGAGTGCGAGCAGCGCGAACAACCAATCGCCACGCGCCGCCGCGGCCACCGCATCCGGCGCCCAGCCGGAGGGCAGGACGCGCAGCAGATCCGCCAGCCATGGTGCCGATTCCCGCACCGCATTCATGTGATTCAGCAGGAAGCTCATCGGGTAGTAGGCCAGCCCGGCCAGGCCGGCGAGCAGCACCCCGAGATCGCGTCCTCGCCGCGACCGCATCGCCGCGCCGATCCACGCCAGCACCACGCGCGAGAGCACCACCACGAAGATCAACTGCAGCACCACACCGACCAGCGCGACCGCGGCCGCACCCCAACTCAGTTGCACCGCAAGCACGATCAGCCCAGAGAAGGCCAGCAGGTTGATCACCGGCGCTGGCCCGACGAAGGCTGCGGCCAACAGCCCGGTGGCCAACTGCCGATGGCTCAGCGGCAGCAGCCGCAGCTGTTCGGGCTGCACGGTCTCATCACTGCTGCCCGTGAGCACCGGTCCGCACAGCCAGCCGAGCGTCCAGATGCCGTACCAGGCGGCGACGACAGTGATACCACCGGCCACATCGCCGTCGCGAACCGCGAATCCAGTGAGGCTCGCCGTGCCCAGGGCGAAGACGAGACCGATCACCACGCCACTGACGAATGTGACCCCCTGCCAGCCATTGCCCAACGCACGCTTGGTCAGCAGCAACCGCATCCGGATCAGGACGCCAACCACGACAGCCCGTCCTCCCCGCCGACCCGGCCGCCGACCAACTGCACGAATGCCGCTTCCAGGCTGCTGTCCCCGCGCACCTCGTCGAGGGTGCCAACCGCCACCACCCGCCCCGCGGTGATCACCGCGACCCGGTCGCACAGGTTCTCCACCAGCGCCATCACATGACTCGACAGCACCACCGCACCGCCCGCCGCAACAAACCGCTGCAGAATGGTCCGAATCGTGCTCGCGGACACCGGATCCACCGCCTCGAACGGTTCGTCGAGCACCAGTAGTTTCGGCGCGTGCAACAGCGCCGCGGCCAACCCGATCTTCTTGCGCATGCCCGCGGAGTAATCGATGACGAGAGTGCGTTCGGCACCGGTCAATTCGAATACCCCGAGCAATTCCTCGGCCCGCTCGGAAACCGTCTTCGCGGGCAGACCGCGCAGTAAGCCGGTGTAGGTCAACAGCTCTCGTCCGGTCAGACGTTCCGGTAGTGCCAGCCCGTCCGGCAGCACACCCGCCAGTGTCTTCGCGGCGACCGGATCGGCCCACACATCGACGCCGAAGATATGCGCCTGTCCACCGTCGGGCCGCAATAGCCCGCAGGCCATCGACAAGGTGGTCGTCTTGCCAGCGCCATTCGGGCCGACCAGCCCGAAGAACGAGCCCGGCGGCACCGTGAGGCCGACATTGTCGACCACCCACGGACCACCGAATCGCTTGTACAGCCCGGTCAATTGCAGCGCAGGATCGGTATGCACTATCCCCCCTGAGTTTCGATTCCCATCTTCCACCATACGGATGATGCGGCCGTCGGGTTCGAAACCGGAACCGAATGTTGCCTGCCCCCGCATCGGGGGACAGGCAACATCCCGCTACGCCCTGGAAGCAGCCAACTCCCGCTGCACCGGCGCATCCCAATCGATCCGATACCGCTGCTCGGCACCCATCGTCTTCTCCAGGTTCATCCCCTTCATCAGCAGCGGCATCAGCAATGGCATCATCCGGCGCGCCACCGGCCCCGGTGTCTTGCTGTGGTTGATCTTGCGCCCCCGGGCCGTGACACTCTCCACCCGCGGCCGCCGCAACCCTTCATAGGCGGCGAAGGCCGCGCTGTGCTCGGGCAGATCCCGCAGGCACCGCGCCAGCTGCACCGCGCTCTCGATGGCCAGCGACGCCCCCTGGCCCGAACTATTGGACGGCGCGTGCACCGAATCCCCGACCAGTACCATGCGTCCCCGGTGCCAGGTCGGCACCGACGGCATAATGTGGAGCGCCCCGGTCGTTTCCAGATTTGCCGCGGTGGTCTTTCTGGCGAATTCACCGCCCGGGGTGTCCTCGGCATAGGTCTCCCGCAGGATTCGCAACCAGTGCTCGGCCGGAATCGTCCGCGCCTCGGACAGCGTAAGGTACTCCTTGTGCGGCAGATTGGCGCCCCACATGATCTTATCGTCGCCGACCGTTCCATAGAGGTAGTAGGCCTTCTTCCCGAATGCGAAAACCATTGTCTCCGGGGCGAGTCCGATTTCATTGTCGATCATCGCGCCGAATCCGATCATTCCGGTGTACTCGGGTCCCGGATTCTTCGGATCGATCAGACCGCGCACGGTGGATCGAATGCCGTCCGCGCCGATCAGCACATCGGCGGTGGCGGAACTGCCATCGGCAAAGTGCGCGGTAATGCCGTCGGCATCCTCATCGACGCTTACGAGTCGCTTGTTGTACTCGAAGGGAATACCCGTGGCGACCGCGTGGTCGTGCAGCGTCCGGTGTAATTCGTTGCGGTCGACAATTTTCAACGATGGCACGTCCGGAATGTCCGGCATCCGCAGCACTTTGCCGCCGACCGACATTTGAGTATGCGATACCGGGCTCGCGATCGCGTGGAACAAATCGCCAGCGCCGATAATGTCAAGGGCGGCAACACCATTCGGCGCCAGAGCCAGCCCGCTGCCGACGCCGAACGTCGGACCGGGATAGGCCTCGTAGACGCGGGCAGCAATGCCCGCCTTGTGCAGCGCGGTGGCGGTGACCGGTCCGGCGATACCACCGCCGATGACAATGGCTGTTTCTGTGGTGGACATGGGTGTACTCCAATGTGTGCGATACGGGTTCATTCGAAGCCCGAACCGACCGCCCCACCGCACACCCAGTTATCCTGTGGTTGCCAGCCTTGTAGCCGGGTGCGCGCATGCGGACGCGGTTCGAGACGGTTTCATCGGGCTCGGCGGCGGTGTTGCCGCACCCCGCCGGGCCTGGTCTCAACTGATCGCTCCGCCCGGTGCCTGCCGGAATCCGGAGCGGACGTCTATTCCGTGATCCCCCTTTCCACCAGCTCGCCGACCTCGGCGGGCGTCATGCCGACGGCATGCATATGCCGCCAGAGATCGACACCGGGAAATGTGCCCGCGGCGATCTCGTCACGCAGCGACGCCGCCCACTCGGCCTCGGCTTCCAGCATCGCAACGCCGTATTCGGCTTCGATGACGAACAGCCTGGGCAGATTGGCCGCCGCGAGTTGATCGAGTTCTCGGCGCGCAGCGTCGATGGTGCGGCTCAGCGCGCCGATGCGCTGGCCGAGTAACTCGACGACCTCATCCGGCGGCAGCGCCGCCGCGACGGAGAGTCCGGCAATGAACCGGTTGGGCTCCGGTTCCGGTTCGGCGATCAATTCCCTTGTCCAGTCGGCCATTTCGGCCCGACCGGCATCGGTGATCGCATAGATCGTGCGTTCCGGCCGAGCACCGTCGCGCTCACTGCCGACAACCTCGAGGAGGCCTGCCTTCTCCATGTTCTGCACCACGGTGTACAGCGAGCCCCACTTGATGTCCATATCGCGGTCCTTGCCGCGCTCACGCATCTTCGACGCGATTTCGTAGCGGTGCATCGGCCGTTCGATGACGGTCGCGAGCACCGCCAGCGCCAGCAGATTGTTCACTTTGCGCTTCGTGGCCATGGGCACCTCCTTACTCGTCTACGAATATACGTCTACGAGTATTCGGGCACAAGTACTAGACGTGCGCGACTTCCTGCTCCCTGGCCTGCTCATCGAGAATTTTGGCGGCGATATTCGCCAGGGCCTGATCGAGCAGCGCCCGGTCGGCGGGATCGGAGCAGTCCCAGTCGTCGAGCCGGGCGCCGAGCCAGCGCTGCCACGATGCCCGGATCCGGTCCACTTCGGCCCGGCCCGTATCCGTAAGCCGCAGGCCACCAGCGTCTTCGGTCAGATATCCGCGGCCGATCACCCGGTCGTAGATCGGTTCGATGACCTCATCCGGCAGCTTGTGCACCTCCGCGATCGCGTCGAGGGTCGCCGCACCCCTGATCCGGGTGTGCAGGTAGACCTGCCCCAGCGCCCAGGCTTCGCCGCGACTCAGATCGCTACCCGCGGCTGCGAGGATGCGCGGACCGACAGGTCCCTCGGCCCGCGCCTTGCGCATGGTGTCCGAGACGGCACGCTCCAGGTACACCAAGCGGTCCGCGGGCTCCGGCATCGAAAAGCCCTCGCCCACATCCGTCGCACTCGCCCGTGCGCTATCGCGCAGCGGCACTTCCTTCAGGAACCAGGCGACCACGAAACCGGCCAGCGCGACCGGCACCACCCATAGGAATACGTGATCGATGGAATCGGCGTATGCGTCGATGATCGGCGCCGACACCTCGGTCGGCAGCGCCCGCAAGGACTGCGGATTCGCGGCGACCTCCGGTGACACGACCCGGACCTGCATGAGCGCATCGGTCAGCTTCGGACCGATCTGATCGGTGTACAACGTTCCGAAAATGGCAGTGCCGAAGGCACTTCCGACCGTGCGGAAGAAGGCGACACCCGAGGTCGCGGTGCCGAGTTGGGCATAGGGCACGGTGTTCTGCACGACGATGGTCAGCACCTGCATGGTCAGGCCGAGGCCGAGGCCGAGCACGAGCATGTACAGCGATTCCAGCCACACGCTGGTGGTCCGGCCCATGGTCGACATCAGATACAGCCCGAGCGCCATCACCAGCGTGCCCACGATCGGGAAGTACCTGTAGCGACCGGTCTGGCCGACCACCTGCCCGGAGATGATCGATGTGATGAACAACCCGACCACCAGCGGCAAGGTGCGCACCCCGGATACGGTCGCCGAAACACCGTTCACGTACTGCAGATACGCGGGCAGATAGGTCATCGAACCGAGCATCGCGAACCCGACGATAAAGCTGAGGATCGAGCACACGGTGAAGACTCGGCTGCGGAACAGCCCCATCGGCAGCATCGGCTCTCTGGCCTGCAACTCCACCGCGACGAATGTGGCCAGCAGCACCACCGCGGCCGCGAACAGGCCGATGATCATCGGTGAGCCCCACGGATACTCCTGTCCGCCCCACTCCAGCCCGAGGATCAAACAGGAGACACCGGCCGCGACCAACCCGATACCCGCGTAGTCGATGATCGGCTTGACGACGGCCCGCATCCGAGGAATCGTGCGCGCGGCCATCGCGATCATGATCACCGCGACGGGCACATTGACGTAGAAACACCACCGCCAGCTGGCGTGGTCGGTGAACAACCCGCCCAATGTCGGGCCGATCACCGTGGTGACGCCGAAGACCGCGCCGAGCGCACCCTGATATTTGCCGCGCTGCCGCAGCGGAATGGTGTCGGCGATCAGCGCCATCGCGGTGACCATCAGGCCACCGGCGCCGAAACCCTGGATGCCGCGGGCGATGATCAGCAGCGTCATCCCGTTCGCCAGACCCGCGATCATCGAACCGATAATGAAGATCAGCGCGCTGAGCTGAAAGATCAGCTTGCGACCGAAGAGGTCGCCGAGTTTGCCCGCCAGCGCGGTCGCCACCGCCTCCGCCAGCAGATACGCCGTGACCACCCACGCCATCCGCCCGGCCTCGCCGAGATCGGCGACGATCGTGGGCAATGCGGTGGACACGATCGTCTGATCCAAGGCCGCCAGCAACATGCCCAGCACAATCGTGGCGAACACGATATTGGTCTTGGCCTTGCTCAACGGTTCAGGAACTTTTTCGGCGACAGCGAGTGCACCGGTCATTGACCCAGTATGGTCGGTTGCCGTCATTCCAGTTATCCAGCGACACGGCAGCGAATCACCCGGCCACCACTCAAATCCGCGATCCGATGCGCGCCACCCTTCCCCCAAAACTTACCCCAGAGTAAGGTCAGCTCATGGCGTGGAAACCGAATGAAATACCCGACCAGAGCGGGCGTACCTTCATCGTGACCGGAGCCAATGGCGGCCTCGGCGTCGAGACCACCACCGTGCTGGCGAGCAAGGGCGCCACGGTGGTCATGGCCTGCCGCAATGTCGCGAAGGCGCAGCCGATCGCCGACCGAATCGATGGCGATATCCGGGTCGAGCGTCTGGATCTGGCGGATCTGGCATCGGTGCGCGAATTCGCCGACAAGACCGGCGAATTCGATGTGCTCATCAATAATGCCGGTCTGATGAACGTCCCGTTCTCGCGCACCAAGGACGGATTCGAGACCCAGTTCGGCGTCAACCACCTCGGACATTTCGCACTGACCGGACTGCTGCTCGATCGCCTGCGCGATCGGGTGGTGAGCCTGGCGAGCATCGCACACAAGCAGACCCCGAAACTCTGGATCGACGATCTCAACTACGAGAACCGTCGCTACCAGCGCAACCTCGCCTACGCCCAGGCCAAACTCGCCAACCTGATGTTCGCCCGCGAACTGCAGCGACGGCTGACCGAGGCCGCATCCACCAAGCGGTCCTACGCGGTCCACCCCGGCGTCTCCGCGACCGACCTGTTCACCAGGACCGAAACCCCGCTGGACCGGTTCAGCAAGCCGTTCATCCGCATCATCGGTCAGCCCCCGGCCAAGGCCGCCCAGTCCACCCTGTTCGCGGCCACCATGCCCGATGCCGATCCCACCATCTACTGGGGTCCGAACCGTTTGTTCCAGACCCAGGGCCCGGTCGAGCCCTCGCCGTCGAGCAAACTGTCGAACAACCCGGAGCTGCTGCGCCGCCTCTGGGAGGAATCCGAGCGGATGACCGGGATCACCTACAAGTTCTGAAGGCGCGACCGCGCCGCCGACCTGCTCCTACGTACCGTGTAGTAGACGGGTACCGTAGTAACCGTGTCCGCCCCATCTCGCCGCTCGGCACACAATCGCCCGGCCCTCATCGTGCTGGTGATCGTGGCCGCCCTCGCCTGCCTGGCCTTGGGATGGTGGCAGTGGCAGCGGTTCGAATCGGCCAGCGGTACCGGGCAGAATCTCGGCTACGCACTGCAGTGGCCGCTGTTCGCCGGATTCGCGATCTTCGCGTACTTCCGGTTCGTGCGACTGGAGACCGAATCCGAATCGGAGGAGGACGCGCAGGAACCGACGGCCGAGCAGGCTCCGGCGAAGGCGGCGCGGACCTCGGCACGGCGATCCGCGAAAGCCGATGCGCAGCGCGAGATTCCGGCGGGCCTGCTGCCCGAGCGCCCCAAGGCCATCCGGGACGAAGATCCGGAACTCGCCGAATACAACAGATATCTGGCCGAACTACACGCCAGCGACATCGACCAACAAGTCCGGGATGCGGGCCTACATGCCCGC
Organism: Nocardia sp. NPDC004604; assembly: GCF_040609795.1. Taxonomy (NCBI): domain Bacteria; kingdom Bacillati; phylum Actinomycetota; class Actinomycetes; order Mycobacteriales; family Nocardiaceae; genus Nocardia; species Nocardia sp. NPDC004604. Next base: position 29,635 of record NZ_JBEXLC010000025.1, on the reverse strand, counting down.
GACACGCAGAGGAGCGCCGGTTGACCACCAGCGAGAACTCAACCGAATCCAGCCAGGCGCTGACGGCCGAGGCGGCGCGGCCCAACGCCTCCGCCGCGAGCACCAGCGTCGCGAAGATCAGGCCCGCGCTGCTGCGCTACCGCGTCCTCGCCTGGACCACCGGCCTGTGGCTGCTGCTGCTGAGTGGCGAGGTGATCGCGAAGTACGGCTTCGACGTGCACACCCCGAGCTGGATCGCGGTCGTGCACGGCTGGGTCTACTTCATCTACCTGCTGGTCACCGCCGACCTCGCGGTCAAGGTGCGCTGGCCGATCCTGCGCACGGTCGGCACGCTGATCGCGGGCACCGTCCCGCTGCTGTCCTTCTTCGTCGAGCACGTCAACGCGAACAAGGTCAAGCGAGACTTCGACCTCTGACCCGCCGACAACCGCTGTCGAATCAGGCCAGGGCCGACAGCGCGGGCAGGAGTTGAGTGAGGGCGCGGCCGCGATGCGAGGCCGCGTCCTTTTCCGCCGGGGTCAGCTGGGCCGCGCTGATCTCGCCGCCCGCCGGAATGAACAGCGGATCGTAGCCGAAACCGCCGTCCCCAGCGGGCTTGCGGCCGATCGAGCCGGGCCATTCACCACGCACCACGGTCTCGGCGCCGCCGGGGACCACCAGCGCGCAGGTGGAGACGAACCGCGCGCCGCGCCGCTCATCCGGCACATCACCGAGTTGGGCCAGCAACAGCGCGTTATTGGCCGCGTCATCGCCGTGCCTCCCGGACCAGCGCGCGGACAGCACACCGGGCATTCCGTTCAGCGCGTCCACCTCGATACCGGAATCATCTGCCACACAAGGCAATCCGGTCGCGGCCGCACCGTCGCGGGCCTTCGCGAGCGCATTCTCCTCGAAGGTCGCGCCGGTCTCGGGCGCCTCGTCGTAGGCGGGCACATCGTCGAGCCCGACGATCTCGATGCCGGCGATACCCGCGTCGGCGAGAATCCGACGCAATTCGTTCAGCTTTTTGGCATTGCGGCTGGCGACCAGGACGCGGCGCGACATCACTTCTTCTTCGACTCGGACGGCTGCGGCAGCACGCCTGGGTAGGGCAGCGCCAGTGCCTCTTTCTGCACCGTGAACAGCCGCTCACATCCGGCGAGTGCCGCGTCGAGCATCTTGTCCAGTGTGGAGCGCGGGAAGGTGGCGCCCTCGCCGGTGCCCTGGATCTCCACCAGGGTGCCGGTATCGGTGGCGACCACATTCATATCGACCTCGGCGCGCGAATCCTCTTCATACGGCAGGTCCAGTCGTACCCGACCGTCGACGACGCCGACACTCACCGCCGCGATCGCGCACGAGATCGGCTGCGGGTCGGCCAATCCGCCCGCCGCGCCGAGGTAGGTGACCGCATCCGAGAGCGCGACATACGCACCGGTGATGGCCGCGGTCCTGGTGCCGCCATCGGCCTGCAGCACATCGCAGTCGATGGCAATGGTGTTCTCACCGATGGCCGCCAGATCGATGCAGGCGCGCAGCGACCGGCCGACCAACCGGCTGATCTCCTGGGTACGCCCGCCGACCTTGCCCTTCACCGATTCCCGTCCGCTGCGGGTATGCGTTGCCGCGGGCAGCATCGCGTACTCGGCGGTCAACCAGCCGAGTCCGGAATCGCGACGCCACGGGGGCACGCCCTCGGTAACGCTCGCGGTGCACATCACTCGGGTCTGCCCGAACTCCACCAGCACCGAACCGGCTGGATGCGTGGTGAATCCACGGGTGATCCGTACCTCGCGGAGCTCATCGTCCGCCCTGCCATCGGCTCGTCTCGACACGCGCCAAGCCTAGTCATATGACCCGCGGCGCGCGGCAACCGGTCAGACGTCGAAGGTTTCGCCCGGTGCCACCGCGTGCACCGGCCCGGAGAACTGGGCCTTCGCCTCGGCGATCACATCCTCGCGCGACGTCCACGGCGGAATATGGGTGAGCAGCAACTCTTTCACGCCCGCGCGCGCCGCGATCATGCCCGCCTCGGCGCCGGACAGATGGATGCCGGGCGGCCGATTCGCCGGATCGTGCGTCCACGACGCCTCCGACATCAGGATGTCGGCATCCTGCGCGAGTTCGAGTACCGCGTCGCACATCGCGGTGTCGCCGGTGTAGACGAAGGTCCGTCCGGCCGCAGTCGAGATACGCAGTCCATAGGACTCCGGCGGGTGATACATCCGGCGCGCGAGCACCGTATGGCCGGGACCGAATTCGACCGCCTCGCCCTCGACCCACGTCCGATGATCGATGACGTCGGACCAGTCGTCGCATTCGCCGCCGACCTCGGCCGAGGCATTGCCGATGCGCACCGGGCTATCCGCCGGACCGCGCACGATCGCCCGCCCCACCGGGGGTGTCGGATGGTAGCGCCGCCAGACCAGCAGGCCGGGCAGATCCAGGCAGTGATCGGCGTGCAGGTGGGTGAGAAAGATATCGACCTCACCGGGATCGGCATAGCGTTGCAGTGCGCCGAGCACACCCGGCCCGAAATCGATGACCACCGGCGACATATCCGGCCCGGTCAGCAGGTACCCCGACGCAGGGGAGTCCGGGCCGGACACACTGCCCGAGCACCCGAGGACGGTAAGGCGCATTCCCCCATGCTCCCACGACGATTTCTCACTCAAGAACCGATCCCCCACATTCCGCTACGAGTCGCGCGCATCCGCGACTACGCATTGACTCCGGCTCGATCCCCGCGACGGTGTCGACGTTCATCACCAGAGAGTACCCAGCCAGCAAGCACTCCACCCACCGCCCCGAAAAGATGCCCCTGCCAAGAGATTCCGGGCTGTCCGGGCAGCACACCCCACAGCACCGACCCGTATATCGCCAGCACCACCGAGCCGATGCCGATCTGGGCGATATTGCGGGCGAACCAGCCACGCGAGATCAGGAAGGTGAGCCAGCCGAAGATCAGCGAGGACGCGCCGAGATGCACCGATCCGGTGGCACCGGTGAGCCAGACACCGACACCGGCCACGATCCAGATGATCGCGGTGGCGGCCATTCCGCGTCCGATGCCCGCGAGCAGGGTGATGAAGCCGAGCACGAGGACCGGAAGCGTATTGGCGAACAGGTGATCCCAACCATGGTGCAGGACCGGTGCCCAGAGGATTCCCCACAGGCCATCGGCCTCGCGCGGCTCGATGCCGTTGTAGTCGAGTTTATTGTCGTCGAGGGTGTCGACGCCTTCGATGCCGTAGAGCAGGGCGACGAATGCGGTGATGATGACACCCGCGCGCAGCCAGAGCTGTCTGACGGGAGCGAAGTTGTTCGATTTCGCCGGAGTCGGCGCACCGGGAGTCGATACGATCGGCTGACCCAATTGGGCGCGCAGTGCGGCGATCCGCTCCGGATCGAACGACGAACCGATTCCCGAACCGCCGGTCATCGCAACCTCCTCGTCGAGCGAGTCCCGGGCCGTCGAGATATGCCCGCCAGGGCTCGCTCTTTCGAGGGTACCGGGATAAATCGCGCCCGGATCGGATCTCGGTTCAGGCCCAGAGCTGGCCGTCGAGGCGCTCTTCCGCCTCTTCCAGAGTCCCGTCATAAGCGCCGGTGGACAGGTACTTCCACCCGCCGTCGGCAACGATGAACGCGATATCCGCCCGCTGACCGGCCCGCACGCACTTACGCGCGACGCCGAGCGCCGCGTGCAGGATCGCGCCGGTCGAAATGCCCGCGAAAATGCCCTCTTCCAGCACCAGCTCGCGCGTGCGTTTCACCGCGTCGAACGGGCCGACCGAAAAGCGTGTGGTCAGCACGGACTCGTCGTAGAGCTCGGGAATGAAGCCCTCATCGATATTGCGCAGTCCGTAAACCAGTTCGCCATAGCGCGGTTCGGCCGCGACGATCTCGATGCCGGGCACCTTTTCCCGCAGGAACCGCCCGGTCCCCATCAGCGTGCCGGTGGTGCCGAGACCCGCGACGAAATGGGTGATCTCGGGCAGGTCGGCCAGGATCTCCGGGCCGGTGGTCTCGTAGTGCGCCAGCGCGTTCGCCGGATTGCCGTACTGGTAGAGCATCACCCAGTCCGGATTCTCCGCGGCGATCTGCTTGGCCAGTGCGACCGCCTGATTCGAACCGCCAGCGGCCGGGGAATCGATGATCTCCGCGCCGAACATGGTCAGCAGCTGACGACGCTCGACCGAGGTGTTCTCCGGCATCACGCAGACCAGCCGGTAGCCCTTGAGTTTGGCCGCCATGGCCAGCGAGATACCGGTATTGCCGCTGGTCGGCTCCAGGATCGTGCAACCGGGCGTGAGCCGGCCGTCGGCCTCGGCCTGTTCGATCATCCGCAGGGCCGGGCGGTCCTTGATGGAACCGGTCGGGTTGCGGTCCTCGAGCTTGGCCCACAGCCGCACCGGGTGCTCCCCGTCCCACTGCGGGGACAGATTGCGCAACCCGACCAGCGGGGTGTTGCCGAGGGTCGCGATCAGCGATTCATAGCGCGTCACGGGGTCGATCAGCCTCCGGCGACGGCGGGCAGGATGGTGACGCTCGCACCCTCCGGCACCTCCGCCTCGAGGCCGCCCGCGAAGCGCACGTCCTCGTCGTCGACGTAGATATTGACGTAGCGGTTCAGCTTGCCGTCCTTGAGCAGCCGCTCGGCGAGGCCGGGATGGTTCGCGTCGAGGTTCTCGATCAGCGCGGACAGGGTCGAGCCCTGCGCGTCGACGCGCTTCTCGCCTCCGGTCAGGCCACGCATGATGGTCGGGATGGACACGGTTACCGGCACGGGGACTCCTCGAATTCGACGAACATAGGGGTACTAAACGGTCTCGTACGCATCGACGACCTCGACCGGCTCCTCGGTGACCACACCATCGACGATCTGGTAGCTGCGCAGCTCGTGCTGCTCGGGATCGCGGGTGGAGATCAGCACATAATGCGCGAACGGCTCGGACGCGTAGGAGATGTCGGTGCGGCTCGGGTAGGCCTCGGTGGCGGTGTGCGAGTGATAGATCACCACCGGGGTCTCATCGGCGTCGTCCATGGCCCGCCACACCTTCAGCTGTTCACCGGAGTCGAACCGGTAGAAGGTCGGCGAGCGCTCGGCATTGACCATGGCGATGAACCGCTCGGGTCGATCCGACCCGTCCGGACCGGCGATGACGCCGCACGCCTCATCCGGGTGATCGGCGCGCGCATGCGCGACCATCGCCTCGACGAGATCGGCCCTTATCACCAGCACGAGTCAAACCCTTCCGCATTTCGGCACCGCAAATGCCGACATATCGCACCCGACAACGACCAAGAATATTCGGCTATTCCCGGCCACCTGTCGGCCGGTACCCTTCCGTCGGCCACGCTCCGGTGCCCGCACAGACCGGCGATCGAGCGTCGGCATCCCGAAGTTCCCGTCACCCGCGCCCGGACCAGGGCGGTTCCCAAGTCATACGCACACTTTCGCGTTCATCGGCCCGATCGCGTTCACCCCCGACGCGTCGCACTGGTGGATCAGCGTGGGAAGAGGTCGGAATATGCGGGGATGCCCGCGACCGAGCGGGCCGAAAGGATGGCGTCGACGATGGCGCGTTCTACGCACACCGCCGCAGCGGTACAGACGGCGTCCAGGACCAGCAGATCGGCCGGGAAGGCCGGGGGCATCGGCAGGGTGGTGATCTCGGCGGCGCCGGTGGCGAGAGCGAACAGGGTGTCGCCGTCCAGGGGCGAGTGGGCCGGGCGGATGGCGCGGGCGAGGCCGTCATGGGCGGTGGCGGCCATGCGCTGGCAGCCCGCGGGGTCCAGGGGTGCGTCGGTGGCGACCACGCCGATGGTGGTGTTGAGGACGGTGCCCTTGACCGGGAGTGCGTTGGCCGCGGCCAGTTGGTCCACAGTTGCCGGGTGCAGCCCGAAGTGCTCGGGACCGTCGGTGCCGACGCCCCAGGGCAGGCCGGTGCGCGGGTCGAAGACCGAGCCGACGGGGTTGGCGACGATCAGCGCCGAGACGGTGACGCCCGCGCCGGGACCCGCACCGAGCACCACGCTCGCGGTGCCGACGCCGCCCTTGATCGAACCGGCACGCGCGCCGACCCCGGCCCCGACCGAACCGCGCTCGAAGTCGACCGCCGCCGCCTCGGCCGCCAGGAACCCGAAGTCGGCGGTCGGGCGAATGCCCCAGTCCCCCACCGGAAGATCGAAGATGACCGCGGCGGGCACGATGGGCACCACGCGGTTCGGATCGGCCGGATCCATCGGGATGCCCTCGCGATGTTCCTCCAGCCAGCGCATTACGCCGTCGGCGGCTGCGAGTCCGTAGGCGCTACCGCCGGTGAGCAGAATCGAATTCACTTGGCGCACAGTGTTGCCCGGGTCGAGAAGATCGGTTTCCCTGGTCCCCGGCCCACCGCCGCGCACATCGACCGCGGCGATGGCACCGCCGGGCGCGTGCACCACGGTGCAGCCGGTCGCCGCGCCGGAACCCAGCGTCGCGCTCGGATCGAGCGCGTGCTGGTGACCGACCAGCAGCCCGGCGACATCGGTGAGCGAATTCCGTGGTCCCGCTTGCGCATTCACAGCTGCTGCTCCTGACTACTCGGCACCGATCCAGGATGGCGTCTTCCGGCCAGCGGCGGCGCGGTCAGGGTGCGAGGGCCTGCAGCAGCGAATCCTGCATCCAGGTGAGCCAGTGGTACACATCCAGATGCGGCCCGCGCGGGTCATCGGGTTCGAGGTGATCGGGTGTGTCGGCATCGATTCCGAGCACCGTGCCCAATGCCAGCCGCACATCGGTGAGCGCGGTCAACCAGGCATCGGCCTGCTCGGGGGTCAGCACGATCTTCCCGCCGTCGGTGGGCACCGTATTCAGCACCACCGACCCCGCGGCCAGCTTGGCGTCGATGATCTCCGGTTCGTGCAGGCCGCGCAGGGCACTATTGAGATCGGCGCGGTCGGCGTCGGGGGAACCGGGTTCGCTGCGGTGGAAGTCCGGCAGCAGCCGGTGCAGCCGGGGATCCTCGGGCGGCGTCGTATTGCCGCCACGCAACCCGGTCAGTTCGGTGAGTTCGTCGGCGGGCGCGGATTCGGCCCGCTCGGTCAGCAGCCCGGAGACCGCACCGACCAGGGACCGCAGCACGCTCGCCTCACGCGCGTCCATCTCGGATCGCAGCTTGAGGCCGCTCAGCGAGTTCTTCCGGCTCCACTTCCGCACTGACGTCAGCGTAGTCGTACGATCAGTCGTCCCGTTGCATGGTCGCCCAGAGTCCCGCCGCGTGCAGCCTTCGCACGTCCTGTTCCATCTTGTCCCGCGAACCCGACGACACCACTGCCTTGCCCTCGTTGTGCACCTTGAGCATCAATTCGGTCGCCTTCGCTTTGCTGTAGCCGAACAGCTTCTGGAAGATGTAGGCGACATAGTGCATGAGGTTGACCGGATCGTCCCAGACGACCGTCACCCACGGACGGTCCTCGGCCTCCAGGATCTCGGTGTACTCGACCGCTTCCGGAGTCGCCTGTGCCGCCGACAGTGTCGCGTTCGATTTGCACAAGGCCATAACACTCAGGGTACGACTCGACTCCGGATACACAACACCCGCACACCTGGATTCGGCAGACGCCCCGGCAGCACCGGCCCGGCACGCGCGCGACCGCTGTCTACAGTGACTTGGTGGACATGCGCAGCACCGCCTTGCTGACCGATCAGTACGAACTGACCATGCTCGCGGCCGCGCTCGGCGACGGCTCGGCGCAGCGCCGCTGCAGCTTCGAGGTGTTTGCCCGGCGCTTGCCGAATGGTCGCCGTTACGGTGTGGTCGGGGGTACCGGCCGCCTGCTGGACGCACTGGCGCACTTCCGTTTCGAAGAACCGGAGCTCGATATCGCGGCGGGCTTCCTGGACTCGAAGACCGTCGACTGGCTGCGCGACTACCGCTTCACCGGTGATATCGACGGCTATCCGGAGGGTGAGCTGTATTTCCCGGGCTCCCCGATCCTTTCGGTGCGCGGCAGCTTCGCCGAATGCGTCCTGCTGGAGACGCTGGCCCTGTCGATCCTCAACCACGACAGCGCGATCGCCTCGGCCGCCGCACGCATGGTGAGCGCCGCCGCGGGACGCCGGATGATCGAGATGGGCTCGCGCCGGGCCCACGAACTGGCCGCACCGTCCAGCTCGCGCGCCGCATATCTGGCCGGTTTCGACGCCACCTCCAACCTGGAGGCCGTGCGCCGCTTCGGCGTGCCCGGCGCGGGCACCAGCGCGCACGCGTTCACCCTGCTGCACAGCTCCGCCGACGGCGCGCACGAGGCGGCCGCCTTCCGCGGCCAGATCGATGCGCTCGGCATCGGCACCACCCTGCTGGTGGACACCTTCGACATCACCAAGGGCGTGGCCACCGCCATCGAGGTCGCCGGACCCGAATTGGGCGGCGTGCGTATCGACTCCGGTGATCTCGGCGTGCTGGCCAGGCAGGTGCGCGAACAACTCGACCGGCTCGGCGCGACCAAGACCCGCATCGTGGTCTCCGGCGATCTCGACGAATATGCGATCGCCGCATTGCGCGCCGAACCCGTCGATGCCTACGGCGTCGGGACGTCGCTGGTCACCGGGTCCGGAGCGCCTACCGCGGGCATGGTCTACAAACTGGTCGAGGTGGACGGGCTGCCCGTGGCCAAACGCAGCAGTCACAAGGAGTCACGCGGCGGCACCAAAAAGGCGGTCCGGCTGTCCCGCCGGACCGGCACCGTGGTCGAGGAGATCATCTACCAGGCCGCCGGAACCCAGCCCGCCGCAAACGGATTCGAAATGCGCGAGCTTTTGGTTCCGCTGGTGCGCGGCGGTGCGGTGGTCGATGGACTGCCCACGCTCGCGGACAGTCGCAAGCTGGTTTCCCGCGGGCTGGTCAGCCTGCCGTGGGAGGGCCTGAAACTGTCGGATGGGGAGCCTGCGATTCCGACGACATTTCTGAACTGACCAGGGGCGCGGCGGCGTGGGCGTTGCGCCGCTCGGCCAGCCATTCGACGGTCGAAACCGCTATCAGCACGATCAGCAAGCCCTTGATCAGCAGCCGCACCCAGTCACCGACCGCGTCGGGTCGGTCGCCGAGCAGAAAGGCGGTAGCGAGATAGGCGGTGTAGCCGATGACGTATGCGATCGAAATTCTGACGGTGCTGTTCACGTGTTCCTCCAAGTGCCGTGGCCCGCCCTATCGATCAGGCGGCACAATGTAATCCACAGACAGGACCCCGAGCGTTTACATCTCGGTGCACGACATCCTGAGAAAGTGAGGTCGACATGAACCGAGCGTTGATCATCGTCGACGTGCAGAACGATTTCTGCGAGGGCGGATCAGTCGCCGTCAGCGGTGGGGCCATGGTCGCCCGTCGCATCACCGACTATCTGAACTCCACGCATTACAGTGCGGTCGTCGCGACCCGCGATTACCACATCGATCCGGGCGGACATTTCTCCGAACATCCCGATTACGTGGACACCTGGCCGCCGCACTGCCGGGTCGGCACCTCCGGTGCGGATTTCCACCCGAACCTCGATACCGCGCCGATCCAGGAGATCTTCTCCAAGGGCCAATATTCCGCGGCCTACTCGGGTTTCGAGGGCGCCACCGAGGACGGCACCAGCCTGGCCGACTGGTTGCGCGAGCACGCCATCGACGAACTCGACATCGTCGGGATAGCCACCGACCACTGCGTCCGCGCGACCGCCCTCGATGCCCGCATCGAAGGGTTCGACACCCGGGTGCTGCTGGACTTCACCGCGGGCGTGGCACCGGAGACCACCACCGCCGCCCTCGATCGCATGCGCACGGCGGGCGTGGATCTCGAGGGGTCGGTCGCCCGGTAGCCCGGTCCGCGGCAGCATCGTGCACCCCGACATGCCGTAGGACGCGCCGGGTCGCATGGCGAAGGTGTGCGAAGTACCGTGCGGACCGGATCGGGCGGTGATCTCTGTCGGTTCCACGCAGTAGGCTCGTCGCGTGCCCGAACTGCCGCCCGTCCCCGAGCTTTTGGCCACCGCTGTGCATGCGCTCGGCGGGAAGGAGCGCGTCGGGCAGCTGACGATGGCGGCAGCGGTGGACCATGCGATCGATACCGGGGAGCACCTCGCGGTGCAGGCGGGGACCGGGACCGGGAAATCGCTGGCGTATCTGGTGCCGAGCCTGCGTCATGCGGTGCGGACCGGGCGCACGGTGGTGGTGTCGACCGCGACGATCGCACTGCAGCGTCAGCTCGTCGATCGGGATCTGCCGCGACTGGCCGAGGCGCTGAGCAAGCCGCTGGGCCGGGCCGCGAAATTCGCGATCCTCAAGGGGCGCAACAACTATCTGTGCCTGAACAAGATCAATAGCGCGATACCGGACGAGCCGCAGGAGGCGGAGCTCTTCGACGCGTTCGCCATCTCCCGGCTCGGCCGGGAGGTGCAGCGGCTCAACGAGTGGGCCTCCGATACCGAGACCGGCGACCGGGACGAGCTCGTCCCCGGCGTCACCGACCGGGCCTGGCGGCAGGTCAGCGTGTCGTCGCGGGAATGCCTCGGCAAGTCGCGCTGCCCGTTCGGCCAGGATTGTTTCGCCGAGCGGGCCAGGGCGGAATCGGCGCAGGCCGACGTGGTAGTGACCAATCACGCGCTGCTGGCCATCGACGCGATCAGCGGCATCCAGGTCCTGCCCGAACACGATGTGGTCGTCATCGATGAGGCGCATGAGCTGGTCGACCGGGTCACCGGCGTGGCCACCGCCGAACTGGCCGCCTCGGCGATCAGTGCCGCGGCCCGGCGCTGCGCCAAACTCATCGACCAGCAGGAAGTGGACCGGCTGGAGGAGGCCGCCGAGGCTTGGCACACGGTGCTGGACGAACTGCCCGCCGCCCGCTGGGACGCCCTGCCCGATGGCATCGCGCCGGTACTGGCGCTGGTGCGTGACGCAGCCTGGAATGCCCGCACCGCGCTCGCACCACAGGGCGGTACTACCGCACAGGGCGACCCGGAGAGTGCCGCCGCCCGCACCCAGGCACTGGCCGCCATCGATGAGGTGCACGACAGCGCGGTGCGCGCCTTGACCGCGTTCGATGAACCCGATCCGGCCAAACGCACCGATGTCATCTGGCTCGCCGCGGACGAGATCCGCGGCGTCGCCCGGCGGACATTGCGGATGGCGCCACTAGCGGTGGGCGGGCTCCTGCGCAGCAGACTCTTCGGCACTGCCACCGTCGTGCTGACCTCGGCGACCTTGCAGATCGGCGGCTCCTTCGACGGACTCGCCAGCACCTGGGGTCTGCCCGCGCAATCGGCCAATCGCAGCGATACCGCAACCGCGAACGGCGCCGAAGCGCCCTCGGACGCCGATACCGTGCGCTGGAGTTCGCTCGATGTCGGTTCGCCGTTCGACCATGCCAAATCCGGCATCCTGTACGTCGCCAAACATCTGCCCGCCCCCGGCCGCGACGGTTTGGCACCGGCCTATCTCGACGAAATCGAGCGGCTGATCACCGCCGCGGGCGGCCGCACACTCGGTCTGTTCTCCTCGATGCGCGCCGCCCGCGCGGCCACCGAGGCACTGCGCGAGCGGCTGGACACGCCCGTTTTATGTCAAGGGGACGACGCAACCGGCGCACTGGTACGCAAGTTCGCCGACGATCCGGAGACCTCGTTGTTCGGCACGCTGTCACTGTGGCAGGGCGTCGATGTGCCCGGTCCGTCGCTGAGCCTGGTCATCCTGGATCGGATCCCGTTCCCCCGCCCCGACGATCCGCTGCTGACGGCGCGGCAGCGTGCGGTGGAATCGCGCGGGGGCAATGGCTTCATGACCGTCGCGGCCAATCACGCCGCATTGCTGCTGGCCCAGGGCACCGGCAGGCTCCTGCGCAGCGTCGATGACCGCGGTGTCGTGGCGATCCTGGATTCGCGTTTGGCGACCGCACGCTACGGCGGCTATCTGCGCGCCTCACTGCCGCCGTATTGGGAGACCGCGGATCCGGAGGTCGTCACCAGAGCACTCCGGCGGCTGACCGCCGCAAGCGCCTGATCAGGCCGAACTGTGATACCACTCACAAAGCGCTCCATTACTTCCAGACAGAAGTAAGTTGAGATCCGATACTTCGGTGGACCCCCAATTCCACACCGGATGTATCGGCGGTCCCCGCGCCAAGCCCTGCACGCGGCGCGGGGACACCATGTGCCGCCGTCGCAGCCGGTCCACGCATGAGACCGTTTCTCAATGACGCACCAGCCAAATATCGACACTCTCGACGAATTCTCGATCAGCGCAAGATCTTTGGCCGAATGTCGTGCGATCTTCGCACTCACCGATGCCGACCTCGACGGACACACCCCCGGCGGCGCGGCAAGTTTCACGGCGACCGCCTCGACCCCGATTTCCATCTGGCGTCGCTGCTGGAACTGTCCAGGGTGTCCTCCGGCAAAACCCGCCTCTACCTGCTCGTCGATCACACCGGTGCCCGTCCGGACGATCTGGTCGCGCATCTGCGAAAAGAACTGCACGCCAAAGGGATCCGGTCCTCACTCCGGGAAACCGGTTACGAATTCCAGCGGCGCGACCACGGTCCTGCATTCGCACCCCGATGCGACGTGAAATCGATTGGGGCCCAAATAGAGCAGCGGCGCGGCGACCGTCACCGCTCCGCACATATCAACAGATCAGAGCGTCCACTTCAAGATCAGCGTGATGACGGCAGCGACCACGGCCAACACAATCGAGGCAATGCCCCACACCACGCCGTGACGCTGCCACGGGCGGCCGCTGTCGAGGGAGAACTTGCCGGGGCCGGTGAAGGCGACGACCGCGCCGACGGTGGCGAACAGCAGGGGCATTTCATAGCCCTTGCCGGTCAGCAGGCCGCCGTGCCAGGTGGTATTGATCGCGTTGATCATGGTGCCCAATACGATGGCCGAGGCCAGCGGGGTCAGCAGGCCGAGCAGCAGCAGGATGCCGCCGGTGAATTCACTCAGTCCGGCAAGCGTGCCGAACAGTTTGCCCGGGTTGTAACCCATCGAATCGAAGGTCGCGGCGTTGCGGCTCCAGCCCACGCCGTTGAACCAGCCGAACAGTTTCTGGCTGCCGTGCGCGGCGAGCAGGCCGCCGAAGACGACGCGCAGCAGCAAGAGGCCGAGATCGGTGGCGGAGTTGTCGAAAGTCGTGATGCTCGAGCCGCCGGGGCGCTCGAGCGTGCTGTGGTTGGTCATGCTGGTCCCTATCCCTGCATCGGTTCGAACAGTGACTGTTTAGCCTCGGCAATGAAACGGACTGCGGTCCGATTATCGCACAGAGCACGCCAACTGCGCGATCCTCGGTGTTATTCCGCCAGGAAGAAGAAGTATCCGAGGAACATCACCAGCAGCGCCCACATCGCCGGATGCACCTCTTTGACGCGCCCCTTCGCGGTCATGACGATCGGGTAGAACAGCATCCCCATTGCCAGTCCGTTCGCGATCGAGTAGGTCAGCGGCATCATGATGACGGTGATGAAGGCCGGGATCGAGTACTCCAGCCGGTTCCAGTCGATCTCGCCGAGCGCACGGGCCATGAGCACGCCGACCACGATGAGCGCGGGCGCGGTTATGGCGGACGAGCCCGCGACGACCGCGAAGATCGGGTAGCAGAACATGGCGATCAGGAACCAGCCCGCCGTGGTTACGGCGGTCATGCCGGTCCGCCCGCCCGCCGAGACACCCGCGGTCGATTCGACATAGGCGGTGGTGGTGGAGGTCCCGATGACCGCGCCCGCCATGGTGCCCACCGAATCGGCCGCGAGTGCGCTGGCCGCGCGCGGCAACTTGCCGTCCTTGTCGAGCAACCCGGCCTGGTTGGCCACGCCGATCAGGGTGCCGGAGCAGTCGAAGAAGTCGACGAACAGCATGGTGAGGATGACGACGGCCATCTGGCCGGTGAAGGCGTCCGGCAGATGGATGATCGCTTGGCCGAAGGTGTGCTCGAGCCCCCGCGGCATCGCGACGACACCGTGCGGCAGATCCACCAGACCGCTGATGACGCCGACCGCCGCCGTGAGCACGATGCCGTACAGCACCGCGCCGTGCCAGCCGATGACCAGGAACACCACGGTCACGACCAGGCCGAACAGCGCAAGCAGGGTGGTGCCCTTGGTGAAGTTGCCGAGCGTCACCAGCGTGGCATCGCTATTGACCACGATGCCCGCATTCTTCAGGCCGAGGAACGCCACGAACATGCCGATGCCCGCGCCGACGGCCAGCTTCATCTGCATCGGAATCGCATCGAGAATGCGTTCGCGCACCTTGGTGACCGCGAGCACGAAGAAGATCACCCCGGACAGGAAGGTTCCCGACAGCGCCGCCTGCCACGGGATTCCCATTCCGAGCACCACCGAGTAGGCGAAGAAGGCATTGAGGCCCATACCCGGCGCAAGCGCGATGGGATATCTGGCCCATATGCCCATCACCAGCGTGCCGAATACCGCGGCGACGGCCGTCGCGGTGAAGACCGCCTGCATGGGAATGCCCTTGGCGCCGAGCGCGCCCTGGTCGCCGAGTACCGATGGATTCACCGCGAGCACGTAGGACATGGCCAGGAAGGTGATCGTTCCGGCCATCAGCTCACGCTTAATGGTCGAGCCGTTCGAACTGATGCCGAAGTACGTGTCCAAACGTCCTCGGGTCCGGCTCAGAACGTCGGTGACCATAGGGTTCTCCAGTCGAAAATTAGTACAAGGGTGCCAGGGCACGGTAGCCGACAGTTCACTGAGCCCGAGAACTCGCCCCATGGGCCGGGTGCGGACATTCGTGAGCAGCGTCACGATAGCCATCTCCCTACTCGGCGGCGCCACCACCTTTCGCGGCCTGGATTTCACCAGGGGCACCAAGGCCACGATCAACCTCTGGTTCGCCTATTCGATTTCGAAGCAGCCACCCCCCACCGCATACTCCGCTTCAGCTTCCCCACCGGCCCCCTCCCCTGGGACCCCAAAGACCTGGTCCAACTCGCGAAGTTGTTACGCCCGGTCCCGATCCTGGGGGAATCCGACGGCCGACTCGCGTCGAGTACGGGGCCGAGATAATCGAGCTCCGCATCCGGCGCTTTCACAGCGCCGACACCGGTTAGGCGCTCGGAGCGATGACCAAGCCCAGTTCGGCGTCGCCGGCGAGTAATTCGTTATGCGGGAGTATGCGGATCGTGTAGCCGACGGCACCGGAGAGCGGGACCGGGGTTTCGACGGTGAAAAGGTCTGTGCCGGAGTCGGATCCGGTGTGGGTCATGGGGTAACTGCTGATGTCGGAGAGGTCGTCGGTCGGGGAGACGCGGCCGAGTACGGCTTGTATGGTGACGTCGGCGGGGGTGAGACCGCCGAGGTCGATGCGGGCGGAGAGGGAGAGTTCGGCGCCGATGATGGGGGTGTCGGGCAGGCCCGCGCTGTCGACCTGGATCACCTTGACCGAGGGCCAGGCGGCCTCCACTCGACGGCGGTACTCCGAAATCGCTCGGGCACCAGCGAATTCGTCGGCGCTCGCGCGTTTCCCGGCGACCGCGGCGGCCGCGTAGTACTCGACCGAATAGTCGCGGACCATGCGGGAGGCCAGCACCTTCGGCCCGAGGGTTTCCAGGGTGTGGCGCACCATCTCGACCCAGCGCACCGGCATATCGGAGAGATCGCGGTCGTAGAACCGCGGTGCCACCATGCGTTCGAAGAGGTCGTAGAGGGCGGCCGCCTCGAGATCGTCGCGGCGGTGTTCGTCGGTGACGCCGTCGGCGGTCGGTATGGCCCAACCGTTTTCGCCGTCGTACATCTCATCCCACCAGCCATCGCGGATGGAGAGGTTGAGCCCGCCATTGAGCGCTGACTTCATCCCGGAGGTGCCGCAGGCCTCCAGCGGACGCAGCGGATTGTTCAGCCACACATCGCAACCCCAGTACAGGTAGCGGGCCATCGACATGTCGTAATCGGGCAGGAAGACGATGCGATGGCGCACTTGCGGATCGTCGGCGAAGCGGACGACCTGCTGGATCAGCGCCTTGCCGCCGTCATCGGCCGGATGGCTCTTACCCGCGACGACCAACTGCATCGGCCGATCCGGATTCAGCAGCAGCGCACGCAAGCGCTGTGGATCGCGCAACATCAGGGTCAGCCGCTTGTAGGTCGGCACCCGCCGGGCGAAGCCGACGGTCAGCACATTCGGATCGAAAACGCCATCGACCCAATCCAATTCGGCCGATGCGGCACCGCGCTCCAACCAGGAGGCGCGCACCCGGCGGCGCACCTCGGCAACGAGGGTGGCGCGCAAGGTATTCCGGGTCGACCACAGTTCAGCCAGGTCGATATCGCGCAGCTTCTCCCAGCCCCGCGCCTCCTCGACGAGCTGGGGTCCGATGTATTCGCGGGCCATGTCGAACCATTCGCGCGCTGCCCAGGTCGGAGCGTGCACACCATTGGTGACCGAACCGATCGGCACCTCGGTCGCATCGAATCCGGGCCACAGCGGCGCGAACATGGCACGGCTCACCTCGCCGTGCAGTTTGGAAACACCGTTGGCGCGCTGGGCGAGTCGCAAGCCCATATGCGCCATATTGAACACCGACGGATCGGCTTCGCGGCCCAGCGCCACGATCCGGTCGATGGAAAGTCCGGGCAGCATCGCGGATTCGGATTCACCGTGGCCGCCGCCGAAGTACCTGCGCACCAACGGCATCGGGAACCGGTCGATGCCCGCGGGCACCGGAGTATGCGTGGTGAACACCGTCGCCGCCCGCACCGCGGCCAGCGCCGTGTCGAAATCGAGTCCGGTCGAAACCAATTCACGGACCCGCTCGACGCCGAGGAATCCGGCGTGGCCCTCGTTCATGTGGAATACATCGGGATCCGGCAGTCCGGCCGCACGGGTGTATGCGCGTACCGCCCGCACCCCACCGATACCGGCCAGGATCTCCTGCTTGATCCGATGGTCCTGATCGCCGCCGTAGAGCCGGTCGGTGACCGAGCGCAGCTCCGGATCGTTCTCGGCGATATCGGAATCCAAAAGCAGCAGCGGCACCCGCCCGACCTGCGCGATCCACACCCGCGCCCGCAGCACCCGCTGGTCGGGCATCGCCACATGGATCAGTACCGGCGCGCCGTCGGTGGTCAGCAATCGCAGCGGCAGGCCCTGCGGGTCGAGCGCGGGATAGTGCTCGCTCTGCCAGCCGTCCGCGGTCAGCGACTGCCGAAAATAGCCGGAGCGGTACAGCAATCCGACGCCGATCAATGGCAACCCCAGATCGGAGGCGGCCTTCAGATGATCACCGGCGAGAATCCCGAGCCCGCCCGAATAGTTCGGAAGTACCTCGGTGACGCCGAACTCCATCGAGAAGTAGGCGATACCGCGCACCGGCTCGTCGGTCTGCCGCTGGAACCAGCCCGGCCGGGTCAGATAGTCGTGCAGATCCGCGGCCGCGGCGTTCACCCGGCCGACATAGTCCGCGTCGGCGGCGAACTCGTCGAGCCGCGCCGCGGGCACCTCCCCCAGCATCCGCACCGGATCGCGGCTCACCTCGCGCCACAACTCGGGATCGAGCTCGGCAAACAGGTCCTGCGTGGGCCAATGCCACGACCAGCGCAGATTCGTGGAAAGTTCGCCCAGGGCCGCCAAACGCTCGGGCAGATGGGCACGGACGGTGAAACGACGGAGTGCCTTCACGTGCGGAACCCTACCGAATGCCGAGTCCCCGGGTGGCCACAGCGCCCCAGGTCACCCGTGCGCACGCACCGGCGGAGCCGCTCACATACCTGACGACAGGACTACACGCGGACCTGACGACAGGACTACACGCGCCGGGCCCGTCATCGTGCAATGCACGAGCCGCCCACCGACGCGGACCCGCCGGAATATCGGTCGCGACAACCCCGGCACAAATGGCAGCATCGGCTGATGCCGCACTGGATCGATGTGCTCCCACAGTTCCTGCTGGCCTGTCTCATCCTGGCCGCCCTACCCGGACCCGCGACCGCACTGTTCCTCCAGCGCGCGGTGCGCGACGGGCGCGCGGCGGGTCTGGCCGCGGTGGCGGGGAACGAAATAGGTGTGTTCGGATGGACGCTCGCCGGTGGCGCGGGCCTGTCGGTGCTGCTGGTCGCGAACCGGTTCATGAATACCGCGGTGCACGTCATCGGCGCGCTGGTGCTGATCTGGCTCGGCGTACAGGCCTGGCGCGGGGCGCGCGGCGACGACGAATTCGGCGCCACGATGACCAAGATGCTGCCCACCGGCCGCACCCCCGGCTCGGCCTTCCGCGCATCGCTGATCTCGATTGCCGCGAATCCGAAGGCGGCCGTCTTCGGCCTGACGATCCTGCCGCAGTTCCTGCCGTCGACCGGTCCGGTACTGCCGACCGTGCTCATCCTGGCGGCCATCCAGTTGGTCATCGATACGGCCTGGTGCGTCGGCATCGTGCTGGTGGCCGATCGGGCCGGGACCTGGTTGCGTCGCACCGGCATCCGCCAGCGGGTGGAACGCGCCCTCGGCGCGATCTTGGTCGCGCTCGGCCTCGGACTGGCGGCCGACGCACGCTGATCCGGACCAACCGCCCCACACCCGGTAGGTTGGTCGACGTGACCGGCCGCATCGCCATCGATGACACCGCCCCGTCGATACCGGGCGGCCGCCCGGCCAAGGCCGCCGTCGGCGAGGTCTTTCCGGTGCGCACCGTGGTCTGGCGCGAGGGGCATGACGCCGTCTCCGCCACGCTCGCGGTGCGCGGTCCCGGATCGGCGCGGACCACCCGCATTCGCATGACACCGGACTTCGAGCCGGACGTCTTCAACGCCACCTTCGTCCCCAACCTGCCGGGCGCGTGGACCTACCGCATCGAGGGCTGGAGCGATCCGATCGCCACCTGGCGGGCGGCGGTGGAGGCGAAGCTGGCCGTCGGTCAGAGCGCCGCCGATCTGGACAACGATCTCGAACTCGGCGCCCGGCTGCTCGAACGCGTCGCGCAGGCCGTACCCAAGAAGCAGTTCGAGCGGTTGCGCGCGGCAGCGGCGGCGCTGCGCAGCGATGAACAGTTACCCGCTCGTGTCGCGCCCGCATTCGGCACCGAGGTCGCCGAGATCCTGCGCGCTACGCCATTGCGGGACATGGTCACCCGCGGCCCGCAGCACACCGTGCTGGTGGAACGCCAACGCGCGCTGTACGGCTCGTGGTACGAGTTCTTCCCGCGCTCGACGGGCGGCCACGATGCCGAAGGCAACCCGATCCACGGCAATTTCGCCACCGCCACCAAGGAATTGCCGCGCATTGCCAGCATGGGTTTCGACGTGGTCTACCTGCCGCCCATCCACCCGATCGGCGAGATCAACCGCAAAGGCCGCAACAACGCGCTCTCCGCCGAACCGGATGATGTCGGCTCCCCGTGGGCGATCGGCTCGAAGGACGGCGGACACGACGCCCTCCATCCCGAACTCGGTACCACCGCCGACTTCGCCGAATTCGTCACCACCGCAACCGAACTCGGCCTCGAAGTGGCGCTCGACCTGGCCCTGCAGTGCGCACCGGATCATCCATGGGTCGCCGCTCACCCGGAGTGGTTCACCACGCTCCCGGACGGCACCATCGCCTACGCCGAGAATCCGCCGAAGAAGTACCAGGACATCTACCCGGTCAATTTCGACATCGATCCGGACGGTCTGTACGCGGAGGTCCTGCGCGTCGTGCGGCACTGGATCGGCCTGGGCGTCAAGATCTTCCGCGTCGACAACCCGCATACCAAGCCCGCCGACTTCTGGGAATGGCTGATCGCGACCGTGCGGCGCACCGATCCCGAGGTGATCTTCCTGTCCGAGGCGTTCACTCGACCGGCCCGGCTCTACGGTCTGGCCCGCCGCGGATTCAGCCAGTCCTATACGTATTTCACCTGGCGCGTCGCCAAATGGGAACTGACCGAATTCGGCAACGAGCTGGCCGCCAAGGCCGATGAGGCCAGGCCGAACCTATTCGTCAACACCCCCGACATCCTGCACGAAAGCCTGCAGCACGGCGGGCCCGGCATGTTCGCCATTCGCGCCGTGCTCGCCGCGACCATGGCCCCGACCTGGGGTGTCTACTCCGGATTCGAACTCTTCGAGCACCAGGCGGTCCGGCCGGGCAGCGAAGAATACCTGGATTCGGAGAAATACGAACTGCGCCCGCGCCCGTTCGCGGAGGCGCTCGCGCGCGGAGAATCGCTGGAGCCGTGGATCACTCGGCTCAATGAGATCCGCCGCGCACATCCGGCGCTACAGCAGCTGCGGTGCATCCACTTCCACCACGTGGACAACGATGCGCTGCTCGCCTATTCGAAGGTCGATCCGGTCAGCGGCGATGTCGTGCTGGTCGTGGTGAATCTGAATCCCTATGCGGCCGAATGGGGCATGATCTCGCTCGATCTGCCCGCGATCGGCCGGGAATGGCATGACCATCCGGTGGTATTCGACGAGGTCAGCGGCGAGGAATACCACTGGGCGCAGACGAATTATGTACGGCTGGATCCGGCCCACGCGGTCGCCCATATCCTCACGCTGCCCGCGGTACCGCAGCAGGCACGCGCGGAATTGGCCTTCCGCAGGACCTTTCGATGAAGCGCCGCGATCTGATGCTGCTCGCGGCGGGCACACATACCGACCCGCATACCGTGCTCGGCGCGCATCCACATCCCGATGGCACCGTCATCCGAGTGCTGCGCCCTCACGCCGATACCGTCTTCGCCCGGGTCGGCGGTGTGGACCATCCGCTGAAGTCGTTGGGGCACGGCGTTTTCGCCGGTGTCGTCCCGCACCCCGATCTGATGGACTACCGCATCGTCACCAATTGCCAAGGCGGGCAGACGATCATCAGCGCGGACGGCTACCGCTTCCTGCCCACCGTCGGTGAGCTGGATCTGCATCTCCTCGGCGAGGGCCGCCATGAGCGGCTGTGGAACGTGCTCGGCGCGCACCCGCGTCACTACACCACCCCCGATGGCGAGGTGGACGGCACCTCGTTCGCCGTCTGGGCACCGAATGCCCGCGGCGTCACCGTAATCGGGGATTTCGACGGGTGGAGTGGACACACCGCGCCGATGCGCTCACTTGGTGCCTCCGGGGTGTGGGAGGTTTTCGTGCCCGGCGTCGAGGTGGGCACGAAGTACAAGTATCGGATAAACGGCGCGGACGGCCGAACCGTCGATCACGCGGATCCGCTGGCCTTCGCAACCGAGATGCCGCCTGCCACCGCATCTGTCGTCACCAAGAGCACCTACACCTGGTCCGACAGCGAGTGGATCGCCGCACGCGAGCGCACCGATCCGACCCGTGGGCCGATGAGCGTCTACGAGGTGCACCTCGGCTCGTGGCGGCCCGGCCTCGGCTATCGCGAATTGGCCGACCAGTTGGCCGATTACGTGCACGCCGCCGGATTCACCCATATCGAACTGCTGCCGATCGCCGAGCATCCGTTCGGCGGCTCCTGGGGCTACCAGGTCACCTCCTACTACGCACCCACCGCCCGCTTCGGCTCCCCCGACGACTTCCGCGCCTTCGTCGACCGCATGCACACCGCGGGCATCGGCGTCCTGCTCGACTGGGTGCCCGCCCACTTCCCCCGCGACGAATGGGCCCTGGCCCGCTTCGACGGCACCGCACTCTACGAGCACGCCGACCCGCGCCGCGGCGAGCAGCTCGACTGGGGCACCTACATCTTCGACTTCGGCCGCAATGAGGTGCGCAACTTCCTGGTCGCCAACGCGCGGTACTGGATCGAGGAATTCCACATCGACGGACTGCGCGTCGACGCCGTCGCCTCCATGCTGTACCTGGATTACTCACGCGCCGACGGAGATTGGGAACCCAATGTGCGCGGCGGCCGAGAGAATCTGGAGGCCGTCGACTTCCTGCAGGATCTGAACGAAACCGTGCATCGCTACCACCCCGGCGTCGTCACCATCGCCGAGGAGTCCACCACCTGGCCCGGTGTCACCCGCGGCACCGATGTCGGCGGTCTCGGCTTCACCATGAAGTGGAATATGGGCTGGATGCACGACACCCTCGGCTACCTGGGTCGCGATCCGATCCACCGCTCCTGGCACCACAACGAGATCACCTTCTCGCTGGTGTACGCATGGAGCGAGAACTACGTGCTGCCCATCAGCCACGACGAGGTCGTGCACGGCAAGGGCACACTCTGGACCAGAATGCCCGGCGATGATTTCGCCAAGGCGGCGGGCGTGCGCGCACTGCTGGCCTACATGTGGTCGCATCCCGGTAAGCAATTGCTGTTCATGGGACAGGATTTCGGCCAGTTCCGGGAATGGTCGCACGACCGCGGCCTGGACTGGCACGAACTGGAAAACCCACTGCACCGGGGCATTACGACCGCCGTGCGGGATCTGAACGCGGTCTATCGTGCCCATCCCGCGCTGTGGAGCCAGGACACCAGCCCGGGCGGCTATTCCTGGATCCAGGCCGACGACCGCGACCACAATGTGATCGCCTTCCTGCGCTACGGCTCCGACGGCTCGGTCATCGCCTGCATCTTCAATTTCTCCGGCTCGGTCCACGGCGAGTACCGCGTCGGCCTGCCGAGCACCGGCACCTGGCGCGAAATCCTCAATACCGACGCCGTCGAATACGGCGGCTCCGGCATCGGAAACCTCGGCGGCATCAAGGCGACCGACGAACCGTGGCACGGCCGCCCCGCCTCCTCCACCGTCGCCCTACCCGCCAACAGCGCCATCTGGCTGACCCCCGAGGCCTGACTCCCCGAGGGTGCGCCCGTCAGTAGAGGGCCGCGGCGAGCTTGCGGCGCGCGGCGACGACGAAAGGTTCTGCCGGGTCGAACAATTCGAAGAGTTCGAGCAGGCGAGTGCGGGCCTTGGTGCGGTCATCGCCCGCTGTCTTCTTGATCACCGCGATCAACCGGTCGAACGAGGCATCGGGCTGCTGGTGCAGCATCTCCACGTCGGCGGCAGCAAGGGCGGCGTCGATATTGGCCGGATCGGCGTCCGCGGTTGCGATCGCGGAGTCCGGTACGGCCTGGGCACGGGACAGGAAGCGCAACTGGCGCAGCGCGTTCTTTGCCTCTTCATTGCCCGGCTCGGCGGCGATTATGGCCTCATAGGCCGCTTCGGCACCGGCCATGTCACCGCGCTCCAGCGCGGCCTCCGCGGCGACGAAACGGGGGTCGTCGACGGGCTGCGGCTCGGCACCGCCTTCGCCTTCCAGCTTGCCCGCGACGGCGTCGATGACCGCGCTGAGCCACTGCTTGACCTGCGGCTCCGGCTGGGCGCCCTGGAAGTCCGCGAGCGGCTGACCGCCCGCCACGGCGATCACCGTCGGAATGCCCTGCACGCCGAACGCCTGCGCGATGCGCATATTGCTCTCGGCCTCGACGGTGGCCAGATCCCAGGTGCCGCCGCCCTCGGCGACCAGTCGCTCCAGCGTGCGCACCAACTCGACGCTGCCGGGACTGCGCTGCGAGTACAGCGCGACCACCACCGGCACCTGCATCGACCGGCGCAGCACCTTCGTTTCGAAGTCCACCTCGGAGACGGCGTAATCGCCGCCCCCACCATCCGACGCACCGGCCGGGGGCTGCTTGAGGCTGGACAGATCCACCGCACCGGACATAGCGGCGGCAACGGCTGGCGAAGGGCGGCGTGCGGCAGGTCGAGTCACGGCTTCCAGTTTGTCACGGTGTCGCCGCGGGGGGAGCTCAGGGCTCGTAGGCGGTAGCTTGCGTAACCGCGGAGAGCCTGCGAGTCCCGCTAATACGACGCAGTCGTCGGGGCTCCGGTGTCGGCGGAAGTGACGTTGCTCAGCTCACCGAGCTGACCAGCGCGCACCGCCCACACCTCGAAGAGCACGGTGCAGAACGGCGGAATGCTCGACAAAAGTGCGAGCACCGTTGTCTTGGCATTCCAGGCCAGCTCACGGGCGGCGAGGATCGCGGTGATCACGAACAGGATGAAGATGATGCCGTGCGTCATCCCGAACACCCTGACCGGCCAGGTGACCGGTTCGGGCAGGCGCTTGAACACCATGCCGACGATCAAGAAAACCCAGGAGATCGCCTCCAGCACAGCAATGAAGCGGAACCGCTTGGCCACGGTGGTCGTGTCGAAGAAATTGCCCATGGCCACCATTGTGCCGGACTGCTACGACACGTCGTAGTTGAACTGGTCACACTTCGGCCCGCGGCCCCCGTCGGCCCGGTATATGCCGGGCCGACGGAAGCGGGAACTAAACCTTGATGATCAGGGCGTCACCCTGACCGCCGCCACCGCACAGGGCGGCCGCGCCGATACCGCCGCCACGCCGCTTCAGCTCCAGCGCCAGGTGCAGCAGGATGCGGGCACCCGACATGCCGAGCGGGTGGCCGATGGCGATCGCGCCACCGTTGACGTTCACCTTCTCCGGATCGATGCCCAGCTTGCGGGTCGAGGCGATACCGACCGCCGCGAACGCCTCGTTGATCTCGACCAGATCCAGCTCGGCGGGCGAAATGCCTTCGCGCGCACAGGCCTTGGCAATGGCATTGGCGGGCTGATCCTGCAGGGTCGAGTCCGGACCGGCGACAACGCCAGCGGCGCCGATCTCGGCGATCCAGCTCAGACCGAGCGACTGCGCCTTCTCCTTGCTCATCACGACCACCGCGGCCGCACCGTCGGAGATCTGCGATGCGGTGCCAGCGGTAATGGTGCCGTCCTTGCGGAAGGCCGGGCGCAGCTTGGCCAGCGATTCGGCGGTGGTGTCGGCGCGGATGCCCTCATCGGTGCCCACCAGGACCGGATCGCCTTTGCGCTGCGGCACCGCGACCGGAACCACCTCGTCATCGAAGACGCCGTTCTTCCATGCCGCCGCCGCCCGCTGATGCGAGGCAGCCGCGAACGCGTCCTGATCCTCCCGGCTGACCGGCTCGGTGTCGTTGCGCTGTTCGGTCAGCGCACCCATCGGCTGGTCGGTGAAGATGTCGTGCAGACCGTCGTAGGCCATGCTGTCGCGCATCGTCACATCGCCGTATTTGAAGCCCTCCCTGCTCTTTTCGAGCAGATGCGGGGCCTGGCTCATGGATTCCTGGCCACCGGCGACGACGATCTCGTACTCGCCAGCGCGGATCAACTGATCCGCGAGTGCGATCGCGTTGATACCGGACAGGCACACCTTGTTCAGCGTCAGCGCGGGCACATCCATCGGGATGCCGGCGGCGACCGCGGCCTGCCGAGCCGGGATCTGGCCCGCGCCCGCGGTGAGCACCTGGCCCATGATCACGTAGTCGACCTGCTCCGGCGCGATGCCGCCCTTCTCCAGCGCCGCCTTGATGGCGAAACCGCCCAGGTCGGAACCGCTGAAGTCCTTCAGACCCCCGAGCAGCCGACCGACCGGGGTACGCGCACCGGAGACGATCACGGTTGTGGTCACGACGAGCCTCGCATTCATTGATCGGAACAGCGCCGCACACTCCGTACTGCACGGAACAATGCGCGGCGTCAACCTCTGTACTCAACGGTAGCTTGTCCTACTCGACCGACCCTCTCCAGGTACGCGGCGCCCTCACCTGCGCTGGGCCGAGCGCAAGGGACTAATGGCGGCCTTCCGCCCGACTGCGTCCGATCAGGCGCTACGTTCGATTGGTGAGCAACGTTATGGACCCGTCGAACTTCATCCCCGGCGACTACGTCATCGCCGTCGACCACGTCGGCATCGCCGTGCCGGACCTGGATGCCGCAATCGCCTGGTACGCCGAGAATCTCGGCATGATCGAGACCCATCGTGAGATCAACGAGGCGCAGGGTGTGCACGAGGCGATGCTGTCGCTGCCCGCCGCAGCGGACAGCGCGACTGCTCTGCAGTTGCTGGCTCCTTTGAACGCGGACTCGACAATCGCCAAGTTCATCGACCGCAGCGGACCGGGACTTCAGCAACTCGCCTATCGGGTCACCGATATCGAGGCCGTCTCCACGTATCTTCGTGATCGAGGTCTGCGTTTGCTGTACGACGCCCCTCGGCACGGAACCGCGGATTCCCGCATCAATTTCATACACCCGAAGGATGCTGGCGGTGTGCTGATCGAGTTGGTCGAGCCAAACTCGAATGTTACGCACTAGTATCAAGATCGGGCCTGAAAAACTCGTCCCGATCACATTCGCGGTCGAGTCACCATGAGGTGCAAGTAGGCTGTAGTTTGTGTGCCATGTCGTCACCTGAGTCCGATCGCAATCGCTTCGTTGCACTGCCCTTCACCGTTGTGCGCAAGGGTTATGCGCAAGACGAGGTACGCAACTACTTCGACCGTTTCGATGCCGAGTTAAGGGTCACCGCCACAGATCGGGATGCCGCTGCGGCGCAAGCCCGTAACCTCGCCAGCCAGCTGGAGGACGCGCGGGACGAGATCGACGAACTCCGTAAGGAAGTCGATCGCCTTTCGGTTCCGCCAACCACTGCGGAAGGTATGTCCGACCGCATCTCTCGGATGCTGCGCCTGGCCTCCGACGAGGCCTCCGAAGTGCGCGCTCTCGCGCAGGCCGAGGCGGCGGAAATGGTGTCGATCGCCGAGCAGCAGGCCACCGAAATGCGTGGTAAGTACGAATCGCTGCTCGCCGAAACCAAGGAGAAGCGCGAGGCGCTCGAAATCGAATTCGAGCAGACCCTCGCGAATGCGCGTACCGAATCCGCAAAGATCATCGAGGCCGCCCAGGCCGAGGCCGACCGTCTCGGCAAGGAAGCCGACGCCAAGCGCAAGGCGACCCAGCAGGACTTCGAGGCCACCATGGCCGAGCGTCGCACCAAGCTCACCCGCGCCATGGAGGAGCTCGAGGCCACCAGCCGCGCCGAGGCCGCTCAGCGGATCAAGGACGCGACCGACGAGTCCAACCGCCTCATCACCTCCGCCACCCAGACCTCCGAGCGCAAGATCGCGCACGCGAAGGAACTCGCCGAGGAGATGCGCGTGCTGCGCGGCCGGGTGCTCGCCCAGCTGCTCGGCATCCGCGGTCAGCTCGACTCGGTGCCCGCCATGCTCGCGGCGGTCAACCGGGAAAGCGAACTGCTGGACGGTGTTCCGGATCAGCGCAAGTCGATCGGCGGCGGCACCAAGTCGGTCACCAGTGGTTCGCGCACCAAGGCGATCCCCGAGGTCTCGGCCGAGGAAGACGACATCGACGCCGACGAGCGCGAGAACGTCGAAATCAGCAACTGACACCGGCGGGCAGAGCGGCGACAAACGCAACACCCCAACCGAATTCACACCGAAGGCCGCCCCGGAACCGGGGCGGCCTTCCTAATGTGTGGCACGGGCGCTTCAGTGCCCCAACGCTATTCACGACCAACGACGCGTAATCCGCCGTGTCCGACGGCCGTTCCAGCAGCCACGATGCCAGTGCCTGCGATCGTCCTCACCGTCATCGACCGCCCAGGCGACGATATGTGCCACCCCGGGCGGGATTTCGTGATCACAGCCCGGGCAGCGATAGGTTTTGATCGCCCGACTGCCCGGAACAGTCCGCACGATGTACATCTCGTCGCTGTCCGGCCCCGCCTCCCGTCGACCGAATACGTCACTGGTCGGTGGGCCGCCCGAGTGCGAGCGGCCCACCTGGCGTTCCGTCCGCGGTTTCCGTCGGGGCATGCGACAAGCCTAGGTCGTGGCCTGGCGCACACCGCGCACAGTCCGTCCTACCGTTGAGCGAGTCACAGCGATTCTCTCGCCGCAGCCCTTCCTGCTTCACCGGCCACTGCCGACTCCCGGAGGAGTTGAGGTCTTACAAGCCTCCACGAGGCATTCATCCTCTTCGGGTAACTTCCCGGCGAGTACTGCGATCCAGAGCATTACCAAATAACGCTGCCCCTCGCCGAGAAGCAGCTCATCAGTTCTCAACCCCCGCGCACGGCTTGGCGGGGCGAATCCGTGCGCGTCCAGCAAATTCGTGTACAGCGGGCGGGGGATTGGCTAGAAGAGGCGGAATTCGTTGCTCTCTGTGCCGCGCAGGGCGTCGTAATCGAGGGTCAGGCAGCGAATGCCGCGATCCTCGGCGAGGGTGCGAGCCTGCGGCTTGATCTGCTGGGCCGCGAAGACACCCGCCACGGGAGCCAGGAGTGGATCGCGGTTCAGCAGTTCGAGGTAGCGGGTCAGTTGTTCGACGCCGTCGATTTCGCCGCGGCGCTTGATCTCGACGGCCACGGTGGCGCCGTCGGCATCACGGCAGAGCAGGTCCACCGGGCCGATGGCGGTCATGTATTCACGGCGGATCAGCGTGTAGCCAGGACCGAGGGTCTGCACATGCTCGGCGAGCAGTTCCTGAAGATGGGCCTCCACACCGTCTTTCACCAAACCTGGGTCGATGCCGAGCTCATGCGAGGAGTCGTGCTCGACGTCCTCGATGGTGATGCGCAGTTCCTCACCCGCCTTATTGGTGACCACCCAGAAGGCCTTCGCGCCCTCCGGTACCGCGTCACCATCGCGCTCCTGCAACCAGCACGGCGGGCTCATCCAGTTGAGCGGCTTATACGAGCCGCCGTCGGAATGCACAAGGACCGAACCGTCCGCTTTGATCAGCAGCAATCGGCGGGCCATGGCGAGATGGGCGGTGAGTCGCCCTACGTAGTCGACCTGACAGCGAGCAATCACTAGGCGCACCCAAGCACTGTAGGTGAGTGCCCGGTCCCGCCTGGCGTCAGCCCTATCGCATCGGATTGTCAGCCCATGAGCAGGATGGCCGCGAGGATCGCGCTCACGGCGAGCAGGCCGGATTCGACCCTGGTGAGTCTGCGGGTCGACGCCGCCTTGGCCCGGATCATCCCGAAGCCGACCGCTGTTCCGATACCGAAGGCGACCAGATGGCCGACATTGGTGAAGGTCTGCTCGATCAGCACACCCTCGGCGGCAACGATGAACCACACGGTGGACCAGGCGATACGCCAGCGATGCGGGATGGCGACAACGATCGCGCCCACCAACGCCATGGCGCCGTAACTGACCCCCACGTCCTGGGCCCACCGGATACTCGCGGGCAGCCAATCGGCCTCGATGGCGATCCAGAGGCCAGCGGCAACCAGGAGGGTGGCCCCGATATGTCCGGCCAGGAAGACACGCGCCATATGCACCGCACCGAACCGCAGCTCGGCAAGGGCGAGCAGACAGCCGAGTAATGGGATCAGCACCCAGGCGGCACTGACATCTCCGATCACCAGCGCACTCGAGAACACGGTGCCGATACGGCCGTTCAGCAGATTGTGCAGATTCGTGCTCGCGTGCAGCACCACCCGCGTTTGCGCGGAATCGCTGAGCACGGAGAAGACCACGGTGACAGCGACAAGTGCCGCCAGATATCCGAACGTCGCCGGGAGTCTCAGTTGCCACCAGCTCGAGCGAAGCGGTCTGAGGGGAGCAACCGGCGCGCGGTCAGCGGTTGTCGTCGCTGCGACCATTACACCTCCGTTTGGGTCGACGCTCTCCCGTCCAGAGGATGCCGCGTCGACTACTACCTACTGTCTCTCTCCATCATGCGTGATCGAACCGCACACAGTCTGGCTGTTCCCTGTGAGATTGCTCCAAAACATCGGACCGCACATGAGGAAAAGACAATATTACGCAAAAAGGCCCCCAACTGTGTTGGGGGCCTTTCGCAAGGATGTTCCGGCGGTGTCCTACTCTCCCACACCCTGTCGAGTGCAGTACCATCGG